>CAYTAW010000340.1:0-4128 GCA_964435675.1 uncultured Bdellovibrionales bacterium | reverse complement strand
ACCGTGACTTTTTCATGAGTGGTGAACAGGCAAAGGAATACGGTATAATAGACAATATCTATGAAAAGCGAGTGGAAACGAAGTCTTAGCGGTATACTCTAGCCTGGGTTGACATGTTAACTTAGGCGACAGTTCCAGCGAAGGTGGCCATATCCTGAGTATTAAGATAGATGCGGATGGAGGAAGAGCGTGAGTAAAAATAGCGATAAGTCAAAGGGAACTCTCGTCTGTTCTTTCTGCAATCGTACCCAGGAGGAAGTCCGTAAGTTAATTGCGGGTCCTTCCGTTTATATCTGCGACGAGTGTATCGACCTTTGTAACGATATTATCGCCGAAGAGGTCGATCAACGCGAACCGATCACCGTCACTTCGAAAATTCCGAAGCCGCGTGAGATTAAGACGTTCCTCGATCAATATATCATCGGACAAGAATTTGCTAAGAAAGTGATGTCCGTAGCCGTGCACAATCACTATAAGCGCATCGATAATAAGCCCGCTCCCGGTGAAGTCGAGTTGCAAAAATCTAATATTCTTCTTGTCGGCCCAACCGGAACCGGAAAGACTTTGATGGCGCAAACATTGGCGCGCATTCTGAACGTTCCATTTACGATTTGTGACGCAACCAGCTTGACTGAGGCGGGGTATGTCGGAGAAGACGTCGAAAACATAATCCTGAGCTTGCTGCAGAATGCTGATTATGATGTAGAGAAAGCGCAGCGCGGAATCGTTTACATCGATGAGATAGACAAGATATCGCGTAAGTCGGAAAATCCTTCGATTACTCGCGACGTTTCTGGTGAAGGAGTTCAGCAAGCGCTGCTCAAGATGCTCGAGGGCACTATTGCTTCGGTTCCGCCGAAAGGGGGAAGAAAGCACCCGCAACAAGAATTTCTGCAGGTTAACACGAGCAATATTCTCTTTATTTGCGGCGGCGCTTTCGTGGGACTCGAAGATATCGTTCGCCAGCGTGTAGGCGAAAAGAAGCTCGGTTTCGGTCAGCAGCCAAACGAGCAGAAGTCGGAAAAGCTTTCGCGCAGTCAGCTCCTTTCCAAGGTTCAGCCCGAAGATCTCTTGAAGTTTGGATTGATTCCGGAATTCATCGGTCGCCTCCCGCTCGTCGCGTCACTGCAAGAGCTTGATGAAGACGCGCTTGTTCGGGTACTCGTCGAGCCGCGCAACGCGCTCACCAAGCAGTACAAGAAGATGCTCGATCTCGAAAATGTGCAGCTGCATTTCGCCGATGGCGCGCTGAAAGCAGTCGCACGCCAGGCAATTGAACGCAAGGCGGGCGCGCGCGGACTGCGTGCTGCCCTCGAAAGCATAATGCTCGATGTAATGTTTGACATTCCATCAGAACCGGAAATTAAAGAAGTAATCGTTTCTGAGGAGACGGTTGTAAAAGGCGAAAAGCCGCTTGTGGTCTATCACAGCCAGGCTGAAAGCGCATAACGCGCGGTCTTTGTATTAATTTTTCATAATTATAAGCTCGAAGAGCGGCGCGTAAGCATAGCGCGAGCACATACTGTTGTATTAGCAGGCGTTCTATTTTTTAGCGTGGTTGTTTTTTTGCTGCGCCACTCCGTCCTTCCATAACCCAAAAAATAATCTCAGACCGAAAAAATTGAAAACTTCATTCTCGCTGCGTTCTCAGCGTGAAATTCATTTGGTTGCGTTTGCGCTTCGTGGCAACTTCAAAAAAAAGGAGCGGTATGCATTCGAATGAATTGCCAGTTTCGAAGGGCCCCTCGCCGGTGCCAGTGCCGGTTGGCGAGAGCCGTACGCACCACTATGTTAAGAACAAAGATCTTAATCGATTGCTAATCGATACCGCAGTGCGCGAGCAGTGGGCGCTACTAGATTCATACCTTACGCAAATTTTGAGTAATGAGCAGGCGCGCGGCGCGCCGCTGCTAAAGGCGCTCAACCTGCCTGTTGGAAATAGCGACATGCCGCTGCTTGGTGTAATGCTTCTGCATAACGCTCCACTGGCGATGATCGAGCGCGTTATCGAGATCGGCGCAAGCACCGCGTTTCGCTGCTCTGTGCGCGAGCCCGGTGGAACGGTCGTCAGAGGATGCACGATGATGCACCTCGCCCTTGTTCTCGGGCGCCTCGATATTGTTTCACGCGCATCACCGCGAGGACTGCGGATACCGCTCGAAAACGAAAGAGGAGAGTGCCCGCTGCGACAGTTAGGGCGGCTGGCGCCGAACGCCGCGTTTGACAATGAGAATATCATCCGCGCTATAGGCGTGGCGACGCGCAGATATGTAAGCGCGGGAGGCTCTGGAGCCGAGCTGTCGCGCGCGCTTTCGCTCTTTATTTCACGCAAGGCTTGGGGCGCCGCTGAAACGATACTCGACACGTTGACATCGATTGATGGACTTGAAGAAAGCGCCAAACTAAAAGGCAACGGAGTCTGTAATTGGGCGCTCTTTGCGGTTCATCAGAATGCGCCGCTTTCATTTTTTTCCTCTCTGAATAGTTTGATCGCCGCGGGTGGACACGCAGGTGATCTCGCATTCAAGCGCGATATCGCGAAGGATATGTTGCAGGATTTTGTCCCGACTGACGTGTTGAATCCGGCAATCCGAAGCCATGACTGGGGCGCGCTCGAATCTCGGCTCGAACGATTGACTCTCTGCCGGGAGATTTTTGGGAGTGCCTTACTGTATCAGTTCGTAAATGTGCGTAATGAGCGCTTTACGTTGCCGCCGATTAACGCTGAACTCGAGGAGATTGGGCTTGAGGATCCGGTCATCCAAGAGAAACCGCTCTCGCTCCTGCATCTAATGGCCTACGGGGGCGCCACTGCGCGCTGTTTCGATCTCGCATTTCAACTAGGCGTTGATGCTACCTACCAGGCTTGGGTGGGAAGGGCGCGCGAGGTTTTTTTTGACGGAACCGCCTTGCATGTCGCGGCTGCTCGCGGCGATCTTGAGCGATTGGAAATAATGATTGCGCATAAAGCGCCCCTTTCTCAATTGAACAGTGCGGGCGAAACGGAGCTGCAATCCCTTTTTTCGCGTCACGGAAATGACCTGCCGATTTCACAACTCCCCATAGTTCAGCTATTAATTCGCGTCGTCGGTGAGCCGAGCGAACGTAAAAACGTCGTCGGAAAATCTGTCCGTGATTTGAGAATAAATGGCTACCGATTCGGCGAACTGTTGGATGCCGCGAAAAAATTCGATCCGCAGCATCCGGAAAATGCGTCAGTCACGGTCGTAAAAGCGCCAGCAACCTATGACGTGCTTGATTCGCGTGGAAAGCTTATACAGGTGAACGAAACGATCTTAAAAAATATTTTACTTGCCGAATACAAAGCGCATTTTCATATCAGTGGTACGGGCAAACGCGAGCATAGAATTGAATCGATCGATGATCTTGCGTCTAAGCAACGAATCGTAACCATACAGAACGCCGATGTTCGCGAGATTGTCGAGCAGCTCCACTTTGCCCTGACGCATCCTTATTTTCCCATCAAGCCCTCAATTCCTCCCGCGCCCGAGGAAGCGGCCGAGGTCGAATTTGGCGCTCTGTTAGATGAGCTCGAGCCCGATGAAAATTCCGAAGAGGGGGAGTTCCTCTCATTTCCCGAATTCGGCGGAGCTGACTTCGGATTCACCTATGAAGATCCCGATTTGAGCGATTCCGACCTCGAAAATGCGGATATCGATTCCTCGGCTGAATTTGAAATTATTGAGGAGAGCGCGCTGAACGCTGAGGATGAGTCCGCCGTTGAAACCCCGTCACCAGCGTCCGAACCTGAGGATAAAAAGCAATCAAAGGAGTCGTCGCCGGAAAAGCCTAAAGTATTCGAAAAATCGCTGCTCGAAACGCTTTCGATGACTGAAGATGACATAATCGAGATGTTGTCCGAACCTGCAATCAAGCCCGACGTTGACGAGGCGGGTGATGATTTTGAGGATCTATTTTCCGATGAACTCGATGACGATTCGGAGGGTATTACGGTAGGTGGGACTACACCCCCTTCTACATCATCTTTAATTAGCTCATTGATACGCGGGCGTTTAACGGCGATCGAGTCCGCCGTTATGCGCTGCGTCGAGGAGCGCGAGTATTATGAGGCCTATTTATTAATAAAATGTATGGATGAGCTTCGGG
>CAYTAW010000339.1:1257-4140 GCA_964435675.1 uncultured Bdellovibrionales bacterium | reverse complement strand
CGCTTGCGGAGCGCTCGAGTCGCGTCGGCGAAGGCGTAGCCTATGGAACCGAGAGCGATCATCACATTCTTAACGTGCGCGCCAAAGCGATGGGAATCTTTGACGAAGAGCCCGAGCATTTTTTGAAGTGGGCCCTGCGCAGCGGATTTAACTTTGCTCCTGATGAATTCGTTGCCCGCCGCGTATATGCGAAGTATTTAGAGCACCTGTGGAATAATCACATAGTATCGAGCACGGTCGAGAAGCGGAACGTCGAGCTCTGGCGAGGGGAGATAGTCGAGCTACTCCGCGAAGGCGATCGCTGCAGGGCGCGGGCGGAGACAGGCGCGCTGAAACAGTTTCGGTATGCGATCATCGCAACTGGTCACACGCCGCTGCAGGTGCCGGTGCGGCGCATTCTCGGCAAGGAAGATTCGCGATTAATAAAAAATCCCTGGGGCAGCGCCGGGTATGAAGGCCTCGAGTCGATTTCACGTATCGCAATTATCGGCTCTGGTCTGACCGCGCTTGATGTGGTCGGAGCGCTCGATAAGCTTGGATACAAGGGGGCGATTGATCTTTTCTCTCGTCGCGGCTTATTGCCGCTCGCCGCCACTGGGACCGGTAACATAGCTGAGGTTTCATTCGACCCGACGAAGCAGCCAAGGGCGTTGCGTGCATTGATACGCAACCTGCGCCGTGAGTTCAAGCGGCTCGATTCGATCGGAGCTGATTGGCGCCCACTGATTGACGCAATCCGACCGCATATTCCCGCGCTCTGGGGGCGATTCGATGTTCGTGAGCGCGGCCGTTTTTTGAGACACCTGCGTCCATTTTGGGAAGTTATCCGGCACCGTATGCCTAATGAAATTAACGAGCGCGTCCAACAGCTGCGCCGCGACGGTCGTTTGACTGTGCGCCGAGGGCGGATCGATGTCCTTGATTTCAGCGGCAACGATTCCTTGGTTTTGACCGCGTCGCGAAGCGGAGTGAGGGAGTCCTATCAATTTGATCGTGTATATAACTGTTCGGGGAGCGCCGCATTGAGATCGGATGCTCTTCCGCCGCTCCTCGCGTCGCTGCGTCAGCAAGAGCTGATTCAGCTTGATCCTTTTGGTCTTGGCGGATACACATCGATGACGGGAAATCTATTAGATGCCCATAACCAACCGGTTAATAATATATACGCTATCGGCCCATTCCGACGCGCGTCCGAGTGGGAGAGTACGGCGGTTCCTGAGATCCGCAAGCAGGCGCGACTCATTGCCGAAGATATTTTAATTAGTGCTTAAGCGTGCCAGCCATTTTTAAGTAGCGCAGCGACCTCTCCGGCTACCTGTGCAGCTTCTATGACCGACGTTTCAAAAGCGGGCAATGCCCAATTATCTTGAGTGGCAAAAAATATCCGGTTATCAAGTGGGCGCTTCAGCAGTTCCGGAACGCCAGATGCAATCAGGCCTTTTTCGGCAAGCGGAAGCGCGTGCCCCCAGCGCGTAATGCGCAGATCGACTATATCACTCGATTTGATTGAAAAGAGTGGCAGTAGTTCAGCGGTGATCTGCTTTTCGAATCCCGCGCGCATTCTTTCATATGATGAGGGGTCAAATAGTTCGCCGCGCGCGCCGTCATAGGGGAACGCCCGGTAAAGCATTAGCGCCAGATCTCCATTAGTATATTGATTCCAATTGGCAATGATCGCGTCGGTGGCCCCGAGCTGTTCAATCGGTGCACTCGGCGGAAACGATTTACCGTCCTTATGTTTAAGCAGATAGAGATCGTAGAATTTGAGCCGCTGTGGACCGCGGATCATTACCGCGGCGGTAAGGTACGATCGGTAGCGCAGGCGCTCGCACGCGGCTCGTTGATCGGCAGGGAAGTTCTTGATGATTCGTTTGGCAACGAATTTCTGGCAGCACAATACCGCGCACGGCGCCTCGAGGCCGTAGTCTTTGCCGTCGAAATCGCGAGCGATAATGCGCACGCCGCTGCCCGTTGATTCAACTTGCATCACATGCGTTCCGCTGCGCAGCGCATTTCGGCCGCACCGTAGCAGCAGGTGTTCATAGAGGGTCTGAGTTACACGAGAGTTTCCTGCGTCGAATACGCCGAGCTCGCCGAATTCACTAATGTAAAAATTGAGTGCTGAAGCGGCCGAAATTTCACGGGCGGAGCCGCCCATCGATGACCAGCAATATTGTTCAATCGCCGTTCCAATCGGTTCGGGAGTGCCGCGGCGAAAATATCCTCTGATATAATCGAGAAATGAAATCTGGTCCAATCCATTTACGTACGCGCGGCGCTCAGCGCTGTCTGCGGGAATATCGGGATAGGGTGCACGTTCGTCGTCTTCGAGCATCGAGAGAAGTTGGGCATAAAGTGTAGCCACGTTTTTCGCATTTTCTCCGTAAAGCTTTTCGCCGCCGAGCCAAAGTCCCTTATGAATGGTGCCATTAAGCGCGTATTGATCCTCTGACTCCGATCGCGCCATTTGGGGAAATAAATTCAAGTCGCTCAAAAGCTGATGAATCTCGTCACCGGGCTCGGGGTTAACGATATAGGCTGCGCCGATTGAATAGGGGACCCCTCGCCATATTTGTCCCTGTGAATTGCCGCCAAAGTGCGCACCGGCTTCCAGCACCAGGGGATTCTTATCGCGCAGTCGAAAGGCGGTGGTGAGCCCGCTCAATCCCCCGCCGATTATTACGGGACCGTCGTGCGTCGTCCAGCTCGTGGGCGCTGCCGGTGCTCCCGAAAGGAAGGCTGCATGCGCGCGCACCGGGTCTGCCAGCGGCGAGAAATCCTGGCCCTTGCCCACGCCGCCGGCGATGAGCACCACGGGACGTGTCATGCCCTTCAGCGCCGCGACGGTGGAGCCGACATTGGTGCCCTTGGAATCATCCAGAT
>CAYTAW010000339.1:918-1247 GCA_964435675.1 uncultured Bdellovibrionales bacterium | reverse complement strand
GGTCGGGTCCGTAATAGGCGCGCTGGCCGATTTCGCCGACGGAGCTGTCAATGGGAGCATCATCGTCGTGCGGAGTAAACGTTCCCCTCGAAAAGGGGACACGGTGGCAGCTGGAGAAAAGAACCGAGCCGCTGGCGAGCAGGGCGCGGGAGATGAAAGAGCGGCGTGAGAGCGTATTATTCATGGTAGCGATTAAAACATGGGAGAAAGTGTGGGCTCAACGTAAAAATACGGCGCAGTTCTATCAGCTTAAAGGATCTTTCGCGCAACTGAATGAGAAACACGATGGCTCATATATTAGATGGGAAAAAGAGCAGAGCCTTTCCTTT
>CAYTAW010000339.1:0-908 GCA_964435675.1 uncultured Bdellovibrionales bacterium | reverse complement strand
AATAAGCAGGTGCTGAAAAGCAGTATGTGTCCAACTGAAGCAATCAGCGCTGCAAGGCAGGACCATGTGCGCGAAGCCGTTTTGGCCGACCTTTCATTTAGTGTGCGTGCTGCCGGATAAACGCCGCGAAACAAGATCAGGAGCATACAGAGAACCGTAATCGCCACAGGAATATCTCCGAACAAGATGCTCAAGCCGAAGAGGTCGGTAACGAGGTGCGGGGCAATATGAAAAACCCACGGAATCCCGGTGAGAACGAACATTGATAGGAGGAAGAGTACGGCTTTCAGATAGAAAGAGCTTTTAGGGCATTTCGCCTGAAGGAGATACCGCAGCGAGAGCAGCAGAGGTGGTAGAAAAATGAAATATTGATCTCCTGTACGGCTCTCGTTCCAACCGTCTGGACCGTTGCCGCAGGTGGACATGTGTCCGAGGGCCGCCCATTCGATGGCGTTGAATAGGCAGTATGCCGTCAGTCCCGCGACCATGCAGATCGCGGCAGCTCTAATTGGTGAGAGAGGGTACGGAGCAGGCGAATTCATCGCCCTGGTAATAGCACTGGCGGCGTTTAGTTGGTAGCGGGCGCGTGCGAGGCTGAGGCGGCGCCCGTGCCCGAAAATGAATGTGCGCCCCTTGACTTTAATTAGACAGTGTCTAATATTTGATTCTCTCTAATCGGACTGCAGATGAATACAGAAACATTACATGCCGCACTTCAGCAATCGGGCTTGCGCGTTACGGCTCAGCGCCTGAGTGTGTTGCAGATTTTGGCGCGCGAGCGCCGGCATTTGTCTGCTGATTCCATCGTTTCCGAACTTGGTAAATTTTCGGGGGTCTCACGCGCCTCCGTATATAACATATTGCGCTCGCTTGCGGGCGCCGGTCTGGTGCGTCAACTGACATTAGGG
>CAYTAW010000338.1:0-4149 GCA_964435675.1 uncultured Bdellovibrionales bacterium | reverse complement strand
TTTCCACGCTTCGGTTGAAGCGATGAGCATACTTGCCAGTAGCTAAAAATTCGCTCCATTTCCTGAGATGCCGAAAGCTCGGAACCGGCATCGAGCGCTTCCTGTAAATCGGTGAATCTGAAGCGGCGCACATTATCCGTTAATTCATCTTCTCCGACTTCGAGTTCTTCATCGCGTAATTCAAACTCGTCCTCGCTCAATGGGCTCTCTAGCGGGGATTGCTCGGCATTCTTGAACGAATATAAATTAAGCGAAGGAACCATGCTTTTAATCACGGCCGTCAATTCTTCGAACGTTACCTGCTCGGCGTTCTGAAACTGCATGAGTACCCGGTCGATTACTTCCGCCAGCCGGATATCAGCAGCGAGTGAAGCCTCCTCCTCCCAAAAGTCACTGCGCCAAGGCGCGTCGATTTTCTGATAGCGCTTATCACCGGTTAATACTGTTTCTTCTTCGACATCAATATTCCTAAAGACGGAATTCACGTCCTCGGATGAGACAAAGTCATCAAACGGAATGCCCGCATTATTTAACATCACCTGTTTCTGCTTGATAACTTCTACGCGAAAATTGAGTTCTGCTCTCAAGAAGGCGTTGAATTCATCCAGCACAGCGCCACTCAGTCGTCCACTATAGGAGACATCTTCGTACTTTCCTGGCCACGGAATGGGCGGAATGAAGAATTCCGGTTCTGAGGGTTGCAATGGTTCAAGCATACTGCACCTGGTGATACTGGGCTCTTTGTCGTAAAGGCGAATTAAATCATATAGTTTCGCCTGAGCTAGTCAAACTAATTCTCGGTTACGACCGCAGCTTTGATCGTACCGTGAACGGCAATGTACCACAAACAACCGTGCTAACCTTCTGAAATATCGAGAGACAAGAAAAAGGGCAAAAAAATAGGGCAGATGAGAAATCCCATCTGCCCCGGTTTGCGAAAAGATAATCGATTTAGAGAAGCCCCGCCAACGACTCCAATGAAGTCTGGCTAATTCGGTATTCGTTCTGAGCCGGTTTCTCTTCCTCCTCGCCCTCAACTTTGACTTGCTTCGAGGAATACTCAGTCAAGCCCGATCCAGCCGGGATCAATCGACCCATAATCACGTTCTCTTTCAAGCCCGCAAGGTTATCGATTCGACCAGAAACGGCAGCATCCGTAAGCACTTTTGTCGTCTCTTGGAAGCTCGCTGCCGAGATGAACGAGTCGGTCGCAAGCGCCGCCTTCGTGATACCGAGAAGGAGCGGCTCGTAAGACGCCGGCTTGCCACCCGCGGCAACAATCCGCTGATTCTCTTGGATAACCTTAAATCGATCGATCGTATCGCCGACAAGATAATTAGTGTCGCCGAAATCGCTGATGCGTACGCGGCGAAGCATCTGACGCACGATAACCTCAATATGCTTATCGTTGATGCGCACACCCTGAAGTCGATAGATTTCCTGAACCTGAGTCACCAGGTATCCAGCGAGAACCTTGACGCCTTCGATGCGCAGCAAGTCGTGCGGATTGATTGCGCCGTCGGTGAGCACTTCACCGGCACGAACGCGATCGCCTTTCTGCACTGAAACATGCTTGGTCTTGGCCACCAAGTACTCTATCGGCTCACCTGAATCAGGTGATACGATGATCTTACGCTTACCGCGCGAATCTTCGCCGAAATCAACCGTACCATCAATGTCGGTAACTTGAGCAGGATCCTTCGGCTTACGCGCTTCGAAAAGTTCGACGACACGCGGCAGACCGCCAGTAATATCTTTGGTTTTCGTGGTTGAACGCTCGCGCTTCGCGATCACGTCACCCGCGTCGATGTCAGCATTATGCTCGACAACCAGGCGCACTCCTGTCGGAAGGTTATACACTCGCGTTTCACCATTCTCACCGTAAATTACGATGCGTGGACGGAAATCGCTGCTGCGATCCTTTGGCGGCACAATTTCACGCTCGACGAAGCCGGTGCGCTCATCAGCGCGCTCTTCCATCGTATGTTCGTTCAAATCCTGCCACTCAACGCGACCGGCGAGATCGCTCAAGATCGGAATCGTGAACGGATCCCATTCTGCCAGCAACTGTCCGGCCTTTACATCAGCACCCTCTTCGATACGGAGACGCGCCCCGTATACGAGCGGATGACGCTCACGCTCACGGCCGTCGCCCGGATCCACGATGACAAGCTCCGACTTGCGGCTCATCGATACGAATGTTCCGTCGCGGCGGCGTACCACACGGATATTGTCCAAACGGACTTTCCCGGCAAAACGCGCTTCAAGAGAGGTTTGCTCAGCGCGTCCAAGTGCCGCACCACCGATATGGAAGGTACGCATGGTAAGCTGGGTTCCCGGCTCACCGATTGACTGGGCGGCAATAACGCCGACAGCTTCACCGATGTTTACGAGATGTCCGCGCGCCAAATCGCGTCCGTAGCACAGCGCGCAAACGCCGCGTTCAGATTCACAGGTTAACACCGAGCGGATGATTACCGCGTCGATTCCCGCTGCAGTGATAGCCGCAGCGCGCTCTTCGGTAATTTCATCATTTCTCGCAACGAGAATTTCGTTGGTAATCGGATCGCGAACATCGTCTGCCGCAACGCGGCCGAGAATTCGATTCGAAAGAGATTCGATCTCTTCACCACCTTCGATCAGCGCCGAGACTTCGAGACCATCGGTCGTGCCGCAATCAACGTCAGTAACGATACTGTCCTGCGCAACGTCGACGAGACGGCGAGTCAAGTACCCTGAGTTCGCGGTTTTGAGCGCCGTATCGGCAAGACCCTTACGGGCGCCGTGCGTCGAAACGAAATACTGCAATACGTTCAGACCTTCGCGGAAGTTCGCCTTAATCGGCTGCTCGATGATCGAGCCGTCCGGACGAGCCATTAGACCGCGCATTCCACCAAGCTGACGAATCTGCTGCGTCGATCCACGTGCGCCCGAGTCAGCCATGATGAAGATTGGATTGAATGAAGGTCCGCGACGAACTTCGCCCGTTTCTTCACTCTTAAATTCATCAGACGAAATACCCTGCATCAAGTCTTCCGCAATGCGATCACCCACGTCAGACCAGATGTCGATGACTTTATTGTAGCGCTCACCCGCGGTAATTAGACCTTCCTGATACTGATTGTCGATCTCAGCAACCTTTGCGTCGGCATCGCCGAGCAAGGCAGTCTTCGAGTCCGGAATCTCCATATCCTTAATTCCGATCGAGATGCCCGCGAGCGTACCGAAACGGTAGCCGATGTCTTTGATGCGGTCTGCAAGCATTACCGTCGCCTTGTTGCCGGCAATACGGAAACACTCGTCGATAAGCTGCGAAATATCTTTCTTCTTCATCACTTTGTTGAAGTGTTCGAATGGAAGAACCTTCGGAGAAAGGTGAGCAAGAAGAGCGCGACCAACCGTGCTATCGACCACCTTGCCTTCGAGACGAATCTTAATCTTCGCCTGAAGATCAACCTCTTTCGAATCCCATGCGAGCCAAACTTCGTCGAACGATGCGAACGTCTTATTTTCTCCCTTCGCGAACGGACGCTCGCGCGTCATGTAATACAGTCCCAAGATGATATCTTGAGATGGGACGATAATCGGCTTGCCGTGCGCTGGGCTAAGAATGTTGTTCGTCGACATCATCAGAACACGCGATTCCACCTGAGCTTCAACCGAAAGCGGTACGTGAACCGCCATCTGGTCTCCGTCAAAGTCGGCATTGAATGCCGTACATACGAGCGGATGAAGCTGAATCGCCTTTCCTTCGATGAGAATTGGCTCGAACGCTTGAATTCCGAGACGGTGAAGTGTCGGAGCGCGGTTCAAAAGAACCGGATGCTCTTTGATCACTTCGTCGAGAATATCCCAAACAACCGGCTTCTCCTTTTCAACCATCTTTTTTGCGCTCTTGATCGTGGTGACGTACCCACGCTCTTCGAGCTTGTTGTAAATGAATGGCTTGAAAAGTTCCAACGCCATCTTTTTGGGAAGACCGCACTGATGCAGGCGGAGTTCTGGTCCAACAACGATTACCGAACGCCCCGAATAGTCTACGCGCTTACCGAGAAGATTCTGACGGAAACGTCCGCCCTTACCTTTCAGCATGTCGCTCAGCGACTTGAGTGGGCGCTTATTCGGGCCTGTAATCGTGCGACCGCGGCG
>CAYTAW010000337.1:0-4169 GCA_964435675.1 uncultured Bdellovibrionales bacterium | reverse complement strand
GCCTAGTCCTGGTGAAATCCGTAGTTATCATCCGCCGGGCGGACACGGTGTGCGTGTCGACTCAGCTATTTATTCTGGCTACACGGTACAGCCGTTTTATGACTCGTTAATTGCCAAGCTAATCGTTCGTGCGCGAACGCGCGAGGAGGCTATTCGTAAGATGGTCGTTGCGCTCGATGAATATATCATCGACGGAATCCGTACTAATATCGAGCTGCATCAGAAAATATTAAATCACCCCGATTTCGTTCGCGGGGACGTCTACACGAAGTTTTTGGATGACAAGAATCTCTTTCAGGGATAACTTTGGGCATGGTTTACCGTAACGTTATCGCTGTCCAACTTTCCCAATTCGTAACCCCAACCATTATTTCGTTATTGCTGAGTTTCGGAGCGGTTCCTTTGGCGGCCTTCGCCGCGGACAGCGCGGCCCCGGTAATCGATATTGTGTCGCCCGTTTTTGATTTTGGCACGGTCGCGCAGGGAACGAGGGTCAAGCATGACTTCGAGGTGGCCAATACGGGCGGTACGGATCTGATTATTCAACAAGTCGTGCCTGCGTGCGGCTGTACCGCCGCTGTAGCTCAGAATACCCAGATTGCCCCAGGCGCTAAGACCGTCATTCATGTCGAGTTTGATAGTTCCGGTTTCTCTGGGGCCAAGACCAAAGAGGCGCGCGTCAATTCTAATGACCCCGAGCATCCTTCAGTATTTATAACCCTCCAGGGAGTGGTGGAGACCGAGCTCGCTCTTGAACCGCAGCGCATCCAATTTGGCGAGTTCGTCAGTTCTCCGGATGTGAAACTTCCGGAAATGAACGGCAGTGCAAGCGCTAAGGGTAGTACGACAGTTACCTCTGTTACCGCGGGATCTAAGTCTCTCGAAGTAATTAAGATCAAAGGCTCTCCGACCGAATGGCAATACACCGTTCGGCCCGCTGCTGGAATTCCCCCAGGCGATATTCGTGACCGCCTCATCGTTACAATAGACAAGGGGGGTGAGAAGCGAGAAGTAAGCATACCAGTCATTGGTCGGGCTATTGGTCCGGTGATTTTGCGTCCAAGTTCACTTGCGATGGGAGTTATATCCGGCGTGGCGCCAATAGAACGCCGCATGCAGATCGAGAGCCGCCGCAAGGTGCCGTTCAAGATAACTAAAATTGAGACTGATAATCCCGCGGTGACCGTGCAAGAAAAGAGTATCGAGGCCGGAAAAAATTCGGTGCTTGTCGTTACGGTCGATCCAACGCAGGTAAAAGGCGATTTGCGCACTACCGTAACGCTGAACTTTGATGACTCCACCCTCTCACCATTGCAATTCAGCGTATACGGTGTACAGCCGCCCACAGTGGAGTAGGTGAGTGCAATTCCAGAGAAGCTTCTCGGCACGGTTTTGTTTTAGATCCCGCGCACGCCGGAGTTATGTGCGGATTGCCACGGCGTTCTTATTGCTACTTCTTCCAGCCCACCTTGGCGCTGAAACGAAAACGGTTGCAGGTCTCACGCTCAGTTACGAATCGATTACAACCGTGGACGGCAAAAACAGCCGTTTGGCGGTCGACGGAAGAATTCTGCTCATTCCCACAAACGAACTGGATGGAGCGCTCCTTCAATATTCGTTAAAAAGCCCTAACGTAGTTCGCAAACTTCCGATAGATGCGCTGCTTACCTTTGCAAGGGAGGCAATAAATCAAAGGAATGACGGCTGGACCGACCTGGCAATCCAGGGGATCGCGCTTCACCCTCAATTTGGCGAGGCCCAGGCGGCGGAGCTCGCGGCGCAATTCCAGGGTAGTCTCGTCGCGATAGGCGCAGTTAAGAAAATTATAGATGACCGCGCGATATTTTCCGCGCTCCAGCCGCGTGTGCAGGCACTTTTTTTACTCGAAGCGGGGATGAGCGATCTAGACTGGGTGCGAGAACATGCGCTTTCGAGCGCGCTTTCGCGAAAGGCGGATTTTCGCGATGCCGCGAAACTGGCACTCTCCGATGCTATTCGAACTCGACGCTTCGCCCGGCTTCCCGCGCTCGCCTCATTATTGCGTGAAGTACTTGGAGTCGAAGATGCACAGTTTCAGGAAACCAAGCTCATCTCCGATCAGCTTATTCAGTTTCAGCAGGGGCTGAGTAATGATGATATTTCTGCGCTCGAGATCGTGCTCGTCACGCTTAAAAGTAACCAAGAACTCGAAGAGTTAATATTTCCCTATATTGTCGAAGAAATTCATCGCGTAGTGCGTGAGCGCCTTGATAAGGATCGAGTCGTGCCCGCGCTGCGGCTGCTTTCGCTGGTCGATCTTTCTCACCGTACAACGGCGACGCATACGCTTTTGAAGCTGATGGTTGATCGCGTTGATCGCAAAGATTTAACGGCGCTGACCGATGTGAATGTGCGCCGGTTTCTCTTTTCTTTGGCTCAATTCGACACCAGTCTTAAAAAAAATGCTGAACGCCGCTTCGAAGAGCTTTATTATCAGGCTCTCGAAAACGGGGATTATGCGTTGGTCGATCGCGCGCTCGATGATGTCCTCGTATTGCGGCCTGATCCCAATGATAAGAATGATGCCTTACGTATTAACTATGCGCGCACGCTGCGAAATAGGGGTATGTATGAACAGGGAGATCTGCAGCTTAGCGCGGTGAAGCTTGGCATACCGCTCTATACACGCCTGCGAATTCTCGCTGAAGACACCTTTGGCGTTTCTCTTACGACAATGCTGCTTGAATTTATCGCGATTTTGCTGATAGTCGTTATCCTTTTAAACCGCATGCGGCGCGCGTCTCAAATTTTCAAGGAAAAGAAGCGCGCCCGCGAAGAATTCGAGCAGTCGCGAGTCGAGTCGGAGGAAGTTCCACGCGGCAGCACGGTTGATGGCCCGGTATTTCGGCGCATAGATAAGATTAGCCCGGAACGCAATGAGTATAATCGTTTATTGATGATTTTAGGCGTATCGCCCTCGGCTCGCTTTAAGGAGATTCGTTCGGCCTATCGAAAAGCCGTTAAAACGCACCATCCTGATATGCAAGGCGCGGGACTAGCAAATGATAAGTTCGTCGATCTCAATCAAACGTACCAACGTATAATGCAGCTGCGTGAGGTCATGGGACTGACAGAGGACGATTAGGCGGCGACAGTCTCGGCATCGGGCGGCGCGTGCCAAGCTGACTTAATTCGAATACCCTCCTGGCGTGTATTCTTCGAAAATCTGCCACCAAGCGCCGCGGCGCGTTTACAAACCTCCCTTCGGGAATCGCAATCCTCGATTTAACCGCATGTACGAGAACATGACCCGAGCCAAAAAATTTTTCGGCTGCAGCGAGCGCACTGTCCTTTGAACCGATGCGTAGCAGGTGTCCTATCACGGCGAGGGCTGACTCTGGTGACGTGGGGCCTGAGGGTACGGTGTGCATTTGATCTCCTCCGTATAAATGCTAGTCGTCATAGCAATACTGGGACCAGCTGTGCCGTTCTGATAAACCATTGAATATAATAGTTAAAATTGTGCGCTTCAAAGCTCTACTGTGGTACTCCAGCGCAGCGCTGTAGCAGCACGCCGCACTCCGATTGTAGTCACTCAGGAGTCGATCTTTTTTTCGCGGGTTACTATACTGTCTATGGCGGTAAGGCATGTGCGAGTGGTCGCGTGAACCCGGACAGGCCCCTAAGGGAGCAGCCGTAGCGTATTACCTCTGTGATATGTGCTGAGCCGCTTTAATTACTCTCTCTAAAAATTCTTTCGACGCTCTAATTTTTTTCTCCGCCGGGGATTCTCTTCATGTCGTACCTTGTTCTTGCGCGCAAATACCGTCCAGCGAGTTTTGATACGGTAAGCGGTCAAGAGCATGTGACGCGTACGTTGATGAATGCCATCAAGCGCGAAAAAGTTGGGCATGCCTTTCTATTCACAGGGCCGCGCGGCGTAGGCAAGACATCGGTGGCGCGGATTTTTGCCCGCGGTTTAAACTGCGAGAAGGGGCCGACACATAATCCTTGTTTGAAGTGCACAAATTGCCTCGAAATAGGAAACGGGATCAGCATGGCCGTGCGCGAAATTGACGGCGCTTCGCATAACAGCGTGGACAACGTGCGAGAGCTAATTGATTCGTTTCGATCTCCCCCAGCGCCGGGTTATCGCTACAAAGTATACATCATAGACGAAGTGCATATGC
>CAYTAW010000336.1:0-4194 GCA_964435675.1 uncultured Bdellovibrionales bacterium | reverse complement strand
TTTTGTATTCGGCGCTGATGTTAAAGACTCTTTCGTCATAGAGGAAGCATGGCACGTCCAGCGCCGCAATCACTGCCATTTGCGTCTCGGGAACGTCCGTTGGCAGACCGACTGCGTCCCGCCGAATGGGAACAGTTTGAAGGACTTGAGGCAATCGACAAAAATTTAATCCAGCAAATTCGGGAGCAACGGCGCTGCCCCTGTTCTCTGATACTCTGGGGACCGCCCGGCAGCGGAAAAACGACGCTCGCTAAACTGATTGGAACGCATATAGACTGCGAATTCAAAGAGCTCTCGGCGGTACTGAGCGGCGTTAAGGAGGTACGTGAAATAACCGCTGACGCGCAATCGCAGTCAAAACCGACACTGCTTTTTGTCGACGAGATCCATCGTTTCAACAAGGCGCAGCAAGACGCGTTCTTGCCGCATATCGAAAATGGCGCGATTATCTTAATCGGCGCTACCACCGAAAACCCATCATTCTATCTAACGCAGGCGCTCCTTTCCCGTTGCCGGGTGATCGCGCTTCAATCGCACTCTCCTGAATCTCTAGCGCGCATAGCGGAAAGGGCGATTACGCTGTTTTCGATTACACTTGAACAGCCGGCGCGGCAGCTCTTCATCGAGACGGCGGGAGGCGATGCGCGCCGCCTCTTAACGATGATTGATCTCTATGCACAGAGCGCTGTGCGCGCCAGCGATCGCGGCGCGACGTTAGAAGCGGTGCGCGAGTTTTTGGCCGATGCCTCCGTTGCTTTTTACGATCGGGATGGCGACGAGCACTATAATATGGTTTCGGCGATGATCAAAAGTTTGCGCGGTTCGGATGCTGACGCCGCACTGTACTGGGCGTTTCGCATGATCGAGTCGGGAGAAGATCCACGCTTCATTATCCGGCGGCTGATGATTTTCGCCAGTGAAGATATCGGCAACGCGGATCCGCGCGCGCTACAAATCGCAGTGGCAACCGCTGACGCTTTTGATCGGCTCGGAATTCCTGAGGGGCGTATTCCTATTGCGCACTGTATCACCTATTTGGCAACGGCGCCGAAATCGAATCGTAGCTATATCGCAATGCACCGAGCGCTTGAGGCGATCAAGGGCAGCGGTAAGACGAGTGTCCCTCCCCATTTACGCAACGCGCCAACGGCACTGATGCGTAGCCAGGGACACGGAAAGAATTATCGTTATCCGCATGACGAAGATCATGGATTCGCCGCGAATGTTCAGTATCTTCCGGATGAACTTCGCGGCAGTAGTTTTTACCAGCCGAGCGAGCGCGGTTACGAGAAGACGATTGGCGAACGTCTCAATTTCCTTAAGAGTTTAAATAATGATCAAAAGAAAAGTTCCTGACTTTCTGAATTATCGCGGCAACTAGAATAATAGTTGCTTCTGATCGTCCAACAGGTACGATGAATGAACTAGAAAGGGCTACGTTTCCATATATTAAGCATAGCGCTGCCCGCGAATCGGGATTAGATCTCTATACTAATCGTAAACGGACCGTCATTAATCAGCGATACTTTCATGTCGGCGCCAAATAAGCCGCTCGCGACTTTTTGCGGCAGCTTTTCCTTCGCGCGTGCCACAAATTGCTCGAAGAGCGGCCTGGCAAGCTGCGGACTAAGCGCATCAAAAAACTCGGGACGCCTGCCTTTTGATGTATCGGCAAAGAGCGTAAATTGGGGAATAAGGAGCAGCTCGCCGCCAACATCAGCCAGGGATTTATCGAATCGTCCCTGCTCGTTCGGAAAAATGCGCATCGATAGTATTTTGTCGAGCATTGGGTCGAAGATTGTGGCGGAATCATTTTTCCCCAGACCGATTAGCGCCATAATCCCAAGACCTATCGAGCCCACCATTTGGTCGTTCACGGCAACGGAAGACTGCGATACTCGCTGAATTATCGCGCGCATGGGGTCACCTATTAGATCTACCGTATCGAAAGAGATTGCCCGGTTGTAAAAACGGGCGAATCACACTCAAAAGTGGGGAGTCTAGAAAAGCGCGTAAATGAACGGCGACAGCGCCGAGCCTTGCGTCAGTACGATCAAAAGACCGAGCAGCAAGAACACGCACACCATTGGAATAAGCCACCATGCTTTTTTTTCCCAGAGGAGTGTGAAGATCTGCTTGAGTGTGTCCGATTTTGCCATGGGTTAGTCTTACTATAGTTAACGCGCGTGAATTATGCCGCTTCGCGCTTTTCAGCGGGAGCAGGCGAAGAGCCATTGATAATCTTTTCAACTTCTTCAATCAGTGAGCCAATTGAATAGGCCCAGACATACTGTCCGGCCTTCTTGCCTGTAAGCGCTTCGGCAATTTGGCCTTTGTCCTGAATGCGATGCTTGAGGAAAAGTTGGCGGCCGTCAGTCAATAAAATCATATCAGCCGGATTCTTTGATAGCTTTGGCAAGCGCTTACGCAGGTAATCAATGCCGCGGCGGAAGCGATTAACCGGAAGGCCTTCGCGCTTCATGCGGAATAGCCAGCAAAGTAAAACGAGATCTGCGTAAGAATAACGTTGGCGTCCGCGGTGCTTTCCTTTTCCAGTCGATGGAACAAGATTGGTGCGCGCGTAATAGTTGAGCAGCGCTAGGCCGATTTTTTCCGTTCCCCCGGTCAGCGTGCGGAGAATATGTTGAACGTCCTTCGCGGTAAACTCTCGATCGAGCATAGAAACAGCGGTACTTTCGGTTGCCGTAGCTTGGGCGTTCATAGACAAATCCACATTCAGTTAATAAATATCAACACGCAGAACCAACTTCCCATCAATCATATGTTAATAAAACCGCCGATTAAGATCGCATGCCGTTCGACATGTTACCTTAACTGGACAACTCTCTTCAAAAGTGGGCTTGTCGAGAGTACCGCCTGAGCCTGCCGATGCTCTCTATATTTCGGAATGCACCACAAACCATCCGAAAAGCTTCGGCTAGCTAACCGCGACGGAGCAGATTAGTGCGAATCTGCGTTGCCGGGTTAGAACAGATGACTGACAGGTTAAAGATACGGCTTAGCCGCGATCCATGTCAACGCTCTATTTAACTTATCGGTACCACTCGATAAAAAATTTTTGAACTTTAACCGTCTTTAACTCTGACGTCTCCGGTTTTAGGGGTGCGATCCGCGTGGAAAAACGCCGAGAGCGATCGGCACTTCGTCTGTGCCTTCGATAAAGATTGGCTCGCTCCCGGGCTGATTTGGCGTGCGGGCTTCTGCAAATAATTGTGAAGATCCTCCACCGTCGAGATTGAGGGCATCGCGGCAGCCAACCGCATCGCTAAGCAAAAGTTCGCGTAGATCTTCGAGGGATAATCCGAAAAATCCAGTGCTCATTACATAAAAAATAATCCGATTCGAGGCATCGATGCAAACGCCGGAGCGCCGTGTCGAAGCAGACGCTTCTTTGAGCCCTGGAATCTTTTGTCCGTTTGCAATCAATCGCGGGCCCGCCTGTACGGCTTCGACGACCGATTCTGGATTATAATCGGTGCGATTGATGATAGCGGCGTTAGTGCGGGAAACCTGGAAGATTCCGGTTAGTGTGCCGCCGCGGCGATGAACATTCTGAAGTGTCATGCCGCGTGTCACTACCAACCCAAGCGGCTTTCCGCTTTCGTCGAAAAAATTTGCGTTGATGCACGCGAGCGCACGCGCCTTTTGGCACAGGATGCGGCTCGTGCTGCGGCTCATTCCGAAATCAGTCGCCCGTACAACGGCTATGCGATAATTGTCGAGATTGAAGCGCACGAACGTAATGTCCGAGTTGAAAAAAAGCATCGAGCGTACGCTGATATTACTTATTTCAAAGCCGGAGCCGAGAGGGCGCCAATTGATCTCTGATTTACCGGGCGCGTTTTCACCGTAGGCTGGCTGAGACGCGATCGCGACGAATGCGACCAGCGAAAGTGCGTGTTTGAGTCGATGTATCAAATTAAATTGAAATTGTGCGCAACCGCGGGCAAAGCGCCGCAGTATCGTTTGAATTTGAGGTTAAAATAGAAAGCGCAGTCGGTCAAATGAATGTCCGCGCAAAAAAAAAGCCGGGAAGGAATTACCTTCCCGGCGCATAACTGACTAGTTACCTCGCTAGCCTTCGGGCTTCGGGACTCCAAGAAACATGAGTTCTAGAAGTCCCGCCTGCATTGCCATGATGGAATGTTTGACTCGGGTCGGGGGGAGTGTGTG
>CAYTAW010000335.1:2783-4208 GCA_964435675.1 uncultured Bdellovibrionales bacterium | reverse complement strand
CCAGACATTTTACCATCGTATTCCACTTCTTCAACCTAACTTAAAAAAAATCGGGCCGGGCCTTGATAGTTACTTTTATGTAAGGATTGAGGTCTGACAGTGTTTCTGGAAGGGGGCATTGGAGGAAACAGGGCTCTATGAGATGGCGGATGGCAGAAAAGTGTATCGGCAGCTTGACGGTACATTTAAACAAATGCCCGATGAGCGAAAGAATTTTCGCGTCCAGCCGAAGCGCGCGGTGAGGGATATTCAGTCGATAGGTGATTCTTTCTCTCCGGAAATGTACGCATACTCACATTTGCCGCATTCCAATTTTTCTTTGCACAGTGAATTTCCGCAGTTCGAACTTGAATTGAGCCGGATTTTTATCACGGAGGTGAATAAGTTATTGGATGCGAAAAAGCTTCCGGCCATGCTCGTTCCTCAGATACTGAGTGCGCAGGTTGAGCATCTATTAAGCTCGATTCCTAAACATGCGAATGCGTATCTTGAAATATTTCGCGACTATGAACGCGCGCAAGGTGCGGCGACTGAGCCGAAAGTCGAATTGATTGCAAAGCCTCGGGAGGCGGTGGCGCATATGGTGTGCAGTCCGCTGTTCCCATATATGCATTTTGAAAAACTCAACGAGAAGCCCAGCTTTCTCGGTCTACGGTTCATTAGTAGCCCGCTTAATGCGCTATGGGGTGGCCCGTTTCCGCGCGATAAAGCGAGAGAACTGTTGCATGATATGACGGCCTTGTCGGTGCGAGAGCTTGCCGACGAAGGCCGGCTGTTTTTCCTAAATCATCCGGTAAGAGGACTTGAACATTTTAAACAACTTGCTCGGGACTATTGCTACCAGCCTGCCTTTGCTACGACATTCCTCGATGTGTATGCGCGCCTTCTTACAAAGAAAATAAATCCCGGCGCCTGTGTCATGATGATGATGAAAGAGTAGGGCGCGGAGCAGCGCCTATTTCGCAATAACTATTCCGAGCTGTGCAACAATCGTATCAGCCACAATTTCACCGAACTGCGGACTATTAATGGATAAGGTATCCAATGCTATGCGCAGAACGTTGCGGGTATTTTCTAGATTCTTGGCGAGATTGCCTCTCCACCTGAGCTTCCATTCCTCGGGCAATTGGCGGGCCGAGCTGTTCATCGCTTCATTTACATCGTCCCACATTCCCCGTTGAATGCCCAGTACTGCGGTCTTGTACTGTTGATAGGTGGCGTAGTCGCGGGCATTCAGGCTCTGTGGAGTGACGGAGAGGGGGGCCGGCCTCTCAATGTACGGCCGGTTCGGAAAGGCGTCGTCTTCGCGTGAAACTGACGCCGTTTGGAGCGGCGTCGCTTCGGCTGCTCTGGTAACAAGCCGGGCCGCGGCGGGCGAATAGGGAACGCGCGTTGCCGAAATTCTTGCGCGCTGTGCGATTGCCG
>CAYTAW010000335.1:0-2773 GCA_964435675.1 uncultured Bdellovibrionales bacterium | reverse complement strand
GAATTAGGGAGATTTCTCCTAATTTTCGCGACTCCTTCTTGCCAAAGTCGGGATTGAGCACGCTGGCGACGGTATTCGAAAATGTCGATCCGGCCACTTCACCATCGATCAAAAAGCGAATGGTTTTTACCAAGCCGCGATACTGCGAGTTCGGAGTTTGCGGCGTGTGACCGCGCGCGGCTCTCATCGCAAGGCGAACGAGTGCATCATGGTTCATGGCTTTCGGATCGGCGATTGTGATATTCACATCGGGGATATTTAGACCGTCAATCACCGCAGTCGAGTGCGAAACGAGCACCTGCGCGAATGGCGGCATCTTTCCATCCTCTGTGTGTCCTTTCCAGGAAACCATCCAGGCAAGTGTGCGCGACATGAACTTGTCGAGCGTGGCGGATCCGGTGTTCACGCTGAGCGGAACAACTACCGCCGGAATGCGGCGTTTTGCGTATTCGGCGCGTAGGGCATCGGCCACCGCTACGGTCATCGCCTTTTCGACGACTACTATCGTGCGTCCTCGATGAGGCTGCATCAAATTGAGTTCCCGATAGAGCGGCAGCGATTCGAAATGATTCTCGACTATGGCATTTACCGATTCCTTAGTTCGATACGATACATGCGCTGAGCTTTTGGCCGGGGAGATGCTCTCGGCCATGGCCGGTAGAATTCCCTGTTCGAAGGATGTTACCAAGCTTGGCTGGGGCGAAACCGCGTCATAGCTGAATGCCACAGGCATGCGCGATTTAGTATAGGTCGTCGCGACAACGATAGGCGGAATCTTTGGATGACTGACTATTTTTTGGCGTTCGCCGCCCGCCCGCCGGCCGGCCTCGTCGACAAGTAATAGCGATGCTTGGTCGAGGATTGTATCGTTATGCGGAAGGCGTCGTTTTCCGAGGTGTGCATCATGCTCGCTCAATACCGCCAAGTAGGTGCGTCGGAGCACCGCATCGCCATCAATCTTTCCCCGATTCTCTTTACTATAACGGTGAAGAGCGGAATTCGGAAAACGGGATGAATAAATTAATCCGCCCGCGGAGATCTCTTCGGGCAGTCCACGAACAATGTCGCCGCAGAAGCGGTTCGATGCGCGGCCGTCTTCATCCGCATCTTGCTGCGGGAAGCGGAGGAGAATCATGTTGCCGCTTTCATTTTTTCGGACGAGCGCCGCTTGATGAGAGAACCAGAGTGAAAGTTCTTTGATCGCCCCCGCCACTTCGGCGGGAGATTTATCGAGCCGCTCGAGAATCTTCGTCTTCTGTAAGTACGCGGTAAGCTCCTTTTCGGCCTCGGCAGATGTTGTAAATCCTTCGCTATGCGCATCGAGAAAATCGCGCCAATTAGAGAATCGAAAAAGCTCGCTGCATGAACGAATCTCGCGCGCGAAATACCGGAGCATTTCGCTTAAATCGCCTTCGGTGAATTTTT
Organism: uncultured Bdellovibrionales bacterium; assembly: GCA_964435675.1. Classification (GTDB taxonomy): domain Bacteria; phylum Bdellovibrionota_C; class UBA2361; order UBA2361; family CAYTAW01; genus CAYTAW01. The sequence continues at coordinate 1,348 of CAYTAW010000335.1, read as the reverse complement.
CGGGATACGCGTGAGTGACAAGTCTGCTTACCTGCTCCAGTCCGACGACTTGCTGACCGCCGGCGTAACCGCGTGCGGCGATGTATGCGGTGATGTACGGCAGATCGTTGCGCACGTTGGCGCGGAAGGCGGCAGTGTTGATCATGCCGAGGATTTCTGTTTTACCCGTGCCGTGAGGCGAGTCGATGAGAAAGGTGCGATTAGATGCGCCCTTATAGGTGCTCGTGGCGAGTGCCATGCCGAACCAGGTCAGTATTGCCTGCTGTTGCGGAAACAGGCTGCGTCCCGCAAAAACACCATCTGCCTTCTGAATTTCTGCGGCCAATGTAAAAACTTCGGTAACGAGCGCTTGCGCAAAGTGATCGAGCTTGGCAAAACGCGCGGGAAATTCTATGAGCCAGCGGTTGCTCAATGATTCCTTGCTCTCAGGAACACCGCCTCTGCTTAACGCCCATCCATTTATTTTATCTTTTGTCCGGTTGCCAGTTGGAGGAGGAAGCGCGTCGAGCATCTGGCTGTGTAACGAGGTAACCAGTGTGATGAACTCTGGCGCAAGCACACCTTCCTTCGAAAAGAATTTTATCGGAGGCGGCAGGTTGATTTGCTTGTAAATTTCAGCGCGCAGGTTCCCGATTGAAGCGTCGCGATCGGGAAGGGTTGCCCCTGGAAGTTCATTCTGGAGGTTTCCTGAGAGCGTATTTCCAGCAGCAAGGTTTGGCACGCAATCCCCACAGGTCGATATAACGGCGTTTAACTATAGTCAAAGTAGGCGGCGAGTTCAAGAAAGCTGGTTTTCGAAAAATGGTTTGAGGCGGGGTATCGATATGATCCTTGTCATGTCGCATTAGATCCAGGTTAATTTTTTTGTTGCCAGCGATAAGAAGTAGTCGAATCAGTAAGTTAGTAGTAGTTATCCACTGCTTCTCGGTTGAATAACCCGTCTGAGTTCTGCATAATCCGCACCAGAGAGAGGTATTAAGCAATAAGGTTTTTTCCGCATATTTTACTCTCTTTTTCCTGTAGTCGATGAAATAGTTAGCTTCACGTCGGCGGTGGATTGCAACTCCCACCGTTACGGTAACGTAACCGTAAAGCTACTGTTTCACAGACTCCAGGAAGGAGGAGGCCATGCTCGTTCTAGATCGCAAACGTCTAGATGAGATCGTGGTTGGGGGAAACGTCAGAATTCGGGTAATTGAAATCCGGGGCGACCAAGTCGTGCTGGAAGTCTTTGCGCCCACCGACGTGCCAGTTGCGCGACAGGAAGTCGCAGAAGCCGTAAGGCAGGATTTTGCTGCAAGGCAGCAGAGAAGGGACTCAATACCGCATGTCGAGCCGTCCCCAACGT
>CAYTAW010000334.1:0-4210 GCA_964435675.1 uncultured Bdellovibrionales bacterium | reverse complement strand
CTTTTGTCCTCATTATTTCTAAAACTCCTAGCCAATACCGTGAGAGTGCAATGGTTTACCCGTTTATATCCAGGAGCTATCGCTTCCTATTTGCGTATCAATTAAATTCAGCATACCGTCTTCGAAAAAGACTAAAAAAACTATATGGTAAGCCTTGAGCAGTCTCCCGATCAACCACCCCTCTCAGCCGTATCATTTCATCGCCACATAGCCGCGCACGTCCATCGGTACTCTGTATTTGTGCCACTCGTTGAAGGTTTTAATGGCGGGGAAGCGAGCGCAACCGTCAAGGATGTCGTTGACGTATTCGAACGTTGGGTCAGAGAACGGGGAAATGCAAACCTTCCCTACTTCACCGGACTTGTTCACGGTGGAAAGGATAGCGCAGGGCATCCAACCATCAACGCCGTATTCGGCTGGCATGAGGCGACTGGATTTAAAACGATTCGCGAACAAAATGCCGTAATTGAGATTAGTTCGCATCCCGAACTTCATCGGGACTTTGGCGCCGAGCAATTTGACGAAATGATGGACAGTCTCACGACGGCCCTCGGTGTCGCGTTTAAGCAAAAACGTATCTACGTAATGGCGGGCCAAGGTTTGCTGACAATCTTCCAGGAAGACGGCAGCCGTACGCCGACCCAGCTCGACTAGTTTTCGCTATCGCTTGATACCGAGCGCCACGTGGAAGTTCGAGACTGGGTTGTAGTCCTTAATCAACTCGAATCCCGCCCCCTCCAAAAATGAGGCTAATTTTTCAGGGGCGAGACGAATGAAGGATATAACGCTGAGCGGTTCGGGAAGCTCATTAAACTGAGCAAGAATTTCTGTGGCAAAACCACTAGAAAATTCATGCACCCGATAGGACATCTTTGGAGCCGCATTTTGCGAGAGGCCAGTTGCCGCTGAAAAGGATTCTAGACCGCGCCGAATCCACTCACTTTCAATCGGTCTCAAAACATCGGCCGTATCGCGTTCAGCGGATATATTTTTAGGCCAGCGGCGATCACCAGACCGATCCTCTCTTAAATAATCAACAAGAATTAGATCACCAGGCCGCGCAAGCTCGCCGAGCTCCCGTACGATGTGGGGCATGTTTGGAAAGTTCGTAAGCGTGGCGCCAATCATTCCAATCAACGCGTTCTTCTCGCCCGCCATCTCGACCAGCGATCGAGATGTGAGCGATGAAAGCAGCCCGCTCCAACAAAATATTTCCTGTTCCGGGAACTCAGACGCAAATACGGCGGCACACGCCCGGGCCATCTGAACATCTATTTCATGTATGACAGAACGAGGAATCGCGAGATGCTTAGTTAGGGCGCTTTGATACTGCCGCTCATTAAATCCGGAACCGGCCCCAATCCAGACTGGTACGAGCTCGGCGCAAGCGACATGCGCCGTGACGTCGCGCGCCACCTCAGCAAACGGGAGGTGCGCAAAGTATTGACGCTGTCCTGGATCATTGACGATCGCATCCCAAACGTCACGCGCTGCGCCTGTATAAAGATGCACGGGCGGAAAAGCTGCCGCTGGATTAAACAGGGACTCCAGATTGCGCGCAGGCAAGCCCCCGCAACCCTCTCCGAGCGAAGATAGGATGCGAGTGTCTCTCTCAATCATGGATTGTCTATTCTAAGCGCGCGGTACTCGATAGGAAAGCGCGGTTACCACATTACAGTAACAGCCAAACTGCATCAAACGCAAATACTGTCCTCCCCAGAGGTTATTCAACAATTTCGCAATGAATACGATGAGCTTGAACTACTGTGGTACTAATGGCTAGCTGCAGAATCATGCTCATAATAGTAGTTATCGAGAAAGTGCTGGCTCCGATGCAGGCGTCTCGCCTATTCGGTTTCGTCATTGCCTATACTGTGATTGCGCTACTATATGTGTGCTTAGAGCGCGCGGAACCCATGGTCGCAAAAATCATATTTGTCGCGATCCGAGTATCTATCGCGGCGAACACAGCATTTATGTACGAAACGGAAGAAGCGCACGGATCCATGCAACCGAGCTGCTGCCTTTACCGGTGTTGAAATACGGCGCTTTTCTGACCTACCATAATGGCTTAATTCTTGCGTATCACCACGCCAGCCCCGAAATAGCCAGCGACAAAGGAATTTAATCCGCAAGATAGGAAACAAGATGGCTCACCGTTCGCCGGTTGACGTCTTCCGGTCCGTTCCTCCCCATCAGCCGAATGTTGCCATCGCACCTTGGTATTCGCGCGTCCTTAACAGACGACATTTCCGCGTCGACTAAGCGAGTGGCAGCGGTAATACATTACAACGCCGTAAAGCAGAAAGTTACAGAACAACTGGTATGGCCACAGCGGACGGCGACGTCCGGCGCTGGTATTATCAATTCTATGTTTCTCCCGCTGCCCCAATCCATTAATTAAGCGCACGCGCGCGAGGCCATCATTTTTGCAGTTTCAACATCATCTGCCTTCGCGATAAATCCTCCCGCGTGACAAAAGATCGCCCCTGGCATTTTAAGATGTTCACGGAGAGTCATTTTCTCTTCCAGAGCGTTCGCCATTAGTCCGCGCCAATCTGCGGGGAATCCGACTCGGAACTCGAACGATCCCTTGCTCGCCGGAATCGCGCGGATCGTCCAATCATTAGAATCATTGCTCGGAAAAATCGCAAATTTCACTTCAGGCGGCGCTTCATGCAGAATCGCAGACAAACTTGAGGGAACCGGCTCTGTAAAAATAATAACCGCGCCACCTTCCAATCTTTCGGCAGACGCCAATAACGACCGACAGACGATTTCGTCCGCGTAACGCAAGATGCGCGCGTGCACCATGCGTTCCAGCGTATGGGCCAGCTCTATAAAGACCTGATCATAATTGTGATCAAGGCTAATCGCCACGTTATAGTCACGCACGAGGTCTGCCAAATATACATTCGGCAGCGAAAGCTCGGTCTCATTACCGAGGTCACGGTGAGTATTCGTTGAATGCAGCTCACCATTATCATGGCTATCAACCGGCTGATACAGATCCTCGTCAATACGCAAGAAAATCTCGCGCTTTTGATCTTCGGTAATGCGTAGTCCGCTACGCGCGCAAACTCGATCAATACAGAGCGCCCCCCCGACCTTCCACGTCATCCCCGCCGACGCATAGGCGACCGAATTTTCACGCCGCGGCCGCTCACTATCATCCGGCTTGAACTGATGGTGATCGAGCCTTCCACGCGATTCATCGAATACTCCGCCCACATCGACCACCCACTGCGCGTCGACAAACTTCTCTGGATTTCGGCTGCGAATAAGCTCCAGTTCGTCGCCATTAAGTCGATGACTCAACTCCAACGTGGCAAATGCCAAAATGTCATCGAGATGCGGTGGTCCGTCATGCGTTACATACCTTTCGATCATTCTACTTCTCCAACAGCCGCAAAAAAATATCGGATGCCTACTCGGGATCGCGGTCCGAGCAGTGCTTGGTCTCAACCAGGTAAGTGTCGCCAAAACCGAGGCGCTCAACGGCGATTCGCTCCTGATGAAAGCTCTCCGCAAGTTCGAGTACGGCACCGAGCTGCGTCTGTGGCCCAAGAATAATTGCCGCAGGTTCTGAGTACTTCCCCCAAGGGCCCACGGTAAGGATCTCAGCGGGGACAACACGGCATGCGGCCCCCAAAATAAATCCGACCTCGCCGCTGCTGTGGAGCACGCTTACATTAGAAGCGGCTACGAACTCGACGAACTGTTCAATTGAGTTGAATGTCCTATCGCCAAGACCTAACTGTGCGGCCAGGTCAGGGGGCACACTCGCCCTGACCTGCGCAAGATCAGGTTTCGGGTCGGCATTTAGTGATTTGAGGAGATCTTGCCGCTGTGCTTCTAAGTAGCCTTCTTGAAGCCCCAATACGACGCGAATCTCATCATGCGCCGATTTACTTTCAGCAGAGACGCTCACCCTCTGGCGCCGGGCCGCCTTGGTGAAGGCACTGGGATCCCCCTGGTTGATGGCCTCGACCAGCTCTTGGGTCATCTCGACAAATTCGTACACCCCGGTGCGCCCGCTGTAGCCGGTGTGGTTGCACGCACCACAACCTCGGCCGTGGTAGAAGGGGGTGGTCTCGGTCGCATCGCCCAGCTCGGCCCGAACCCAGGCCGCTTCTTTGGGCAGCAGGGGGTGGGGCTCTTTGCAGTTGGGGCAAATCACCCGCACCAGGCGTTGCGCCAGCACCAGTTG
>CAYTAW010000333.1:0-4211 GCA_964435675.1 uncultured Bdellovibrionales bacterium | reverse complement strand
ATCCCAGCGAGGGCAAGCATTCTTCCGAGTTGTCCGCCGCCGAGAATACCTATTTTCATGGATTGCAATTAGTTTGTACTAGGATCCGGTTTCGAAAGCACCTTCTCCGTTTGCGTAGTCCGGAATGCTTCGAGTGACGCTTTGATAGTGGGATTGCTCAAGCCGAGCACCGAGGCGGCAAGAAGCGCGGCATTTATCGCGCCGGCTTTTCCAATGGCAAGGGTTCCCACTGGAATTCCCGCAGGCATCTGAACTATCGAGAGCAGAGAATCGATTCCTTGCAGCGCCTGTGAGAGCACCGGTACGCCAAGCACGGGGAGCGATGTCTTGGAAGCGGTCATGCCGGGTAGATGCGCGGCGCCGCCGGCACCTGCAATTATTACCTTGATCCCGCGAGACTCAGCGCGCGCCGCATAATCGAAAAGCAGATCGGGGGTACGGTGCGCGGATACAACTTTCGTTTCGTGAGGGACACCGAGCTGAGATAGAGTGTCTGCAGCGTATTGCATAGTTTCCCAGTCGGACTGTGAGCCCATTATGATACCGACGACGGGACTTTTTTCTGACATAGCGACCTTGCCTAAGACGGATGCAATTCTTGGCGCTCAACGAGCTGCCGGTAGAGTCCGCCGTGATTCAATAACTCTGTATGGGTACCGCTCTCGGTAATAGTACCATTTTCTAAAACTATTACCATATCGGCGTTTTTTACCGTTGATAAGCGGTGCGCAATAATAACCACGGTACGATCGATCATCAACTGATTGAGCGCATCCTGTACGAGATGCTCGTTCTCGCTGTCGAGTGCGGAGGTCGCTTCATCGAGTATGAGAAGCTCTGGATCACGCAACAGCGCGCGGGCAATAGCGATGCGCTGCTTTTGTCCTGCGCTCAATAGCACGCCTCTCTCTCCAACAGGGGTTTCAAATTTGTTGGGCAGAGAATCTATGAACTCAAGGATGCGCGCTTTGCTGCAGGCGTCTCGCATCTCATCGAGAGTCGCCGATTCTTTCCCCAGACGTAGGTTTTCTGCAATCGAAAGCGCGAAAAGCTGCGGTTCTTGCGGTACGAGCGCACTGGATTCGCGAAAGCCGCTGATCTCGCCGGGCGTTAAGGCCTTACCGTCGATGAGAATGCTCCCCTTTTGCGGCTGGTAGAATCCCAAAATCAGGCCAATCAGTGTGCTCTTCCCCGCCCCTGAGGGTCCGACTAGCGCCACTTTCTTTCCTGCCGGAATAGTAAGTGAAAGGTTATCGAAAATGGGCACATCGCTTCGCGTCGGATAGGCGAATGAAACATGATCGAACGCGATCTCTTTTTGGAGCGGAATAGGAGAAGGGGCGTGCGAGATAGTTTTTGCGTCGCGGATATCGGTGTGCGTACCGAGAAATTCGAAGATACGTTCACTCGCACCGAGCGCTTGGACGAATTCGGCATATCCGGATCCAACAAAAGCAAATGAGACAGCCACAATTACGCCGTAAAGCATGAAGGCGGTCAAATCGCCAACCGAGAGAGTCTGATTAAATACTAAGGTCGCGCCGTAAAGCAAAATGAGGACAATCGCCATATTCATCAGAAAGCTCACGAATGAGCTAAAGAATGAGGCTACCCGGGCACGCGCGATGCTTATTGAAAGCAGCGCGTCAGTTTGATCGGCAAAGCGTTGATTGAAGCGCCTCTCCTGATTGAAGGCCTTAACGATACGTGCCGAAGCGAGCGTCTCTTCGGCGATTCCAGTCGAGACACCGAGCGCGGCTTGCTGCGATTTGGAGAGTTTCTTTAGTTTTTTACCGAGGTAGATGGAAAAGCAGATCAGCACAGGCACCACAACTACAATCGCCGCAGTGAGGCGCAGAGAGAGCATAAGCATCATGACGATGCCGACGAGCACCTGAAATGAATAGCGAATGAAGACGGAAAGTTTCACGCTGATTGCATCCTGCATGAGTAGCGTGTCGGCGCTCAGACGGCTAATGAGATCGCCGACGCGGTTGGCGTCGAAAAAGGCAATCTCTTTTTGAATCAGTGTCGAGAAGAGATTTTTCCTGAGCCGGTTTATTACGCGCTGGCCCAAAATATTGAAAAGAAGCGATCGATAGTAAAAGGCAAATGCCTGTATGCCAAAAAGCGCGGTCAGAACTCCAGCCGTATAGAGCGGGTGCTCGCTTAGATAGTATTCTGGCGAATGATTTATAAATTCGCGCACGACCGCGGGGAGCGCCAAGTTCACGCCTGAACCGATCGCCAGTGCCGCCAGAGCAAAAATCAGCAAGAAACGTTCAGAAATGACCAGCGAAAGAATATATTTCATGGCATCGAGAGGATAGCGGTAAGTCTCCCAAAGATCAAAGGTTTCAAGACGGAGATGATTCGAGATCCATAACACGGATTCTTCGGGGTAATACCGATTCTGTTGCTGATTCCGCTGTCTGTCGACTGACACCTGATTTTGATTGAGTAATCGCCGGCGCACTTTGCCCCTTATGCCGCGAGGGTGAGCGGTCTATAATCTGCCGGAGCACTGCCGGGACAGCGCGGCGTACAAGGTGAAAATGTTTAAGAGGTTCTTAGATCGGCTGATTACCGCGATCGCGCACAATCGTGCGATCGGATTCGCCGTCGTTTGCGTCGCGGCATTTTCGCTGCTGCTCCTTGCATACGTTTTTCAGCCTTCAATCATCGAGGAATTCGAAAACCGCAGTTGGGATTGGCGTCTGCAGCTTGTCGCCGACGCGAAACGGGCCGACCAAAATATCAAATTGATCATCGTTGACCAGAGTACGCTCGAGTTCTTCGATCGAGAGTACTCGGTTACCTGGCCCTTTCCGCGCGATATTTATCGGTACGTGATTGAGTACTTGACGCGCGCCGGCGCTAAGGGCTTGGCGTTCGATCTCCTATTTACCGAGAGTTCGGCGCAGGCGGTTGAAGGCGATGCGATTCTCGCCGAGGCGAGTTCGGGAAAGCTGCCTGTGATTCATGCGGTAACGACGGAAATATCGGAGAAAACGCTCGAAGCCGAAAAGGTAGCGCTCTTTACGAAGCGTCAGACCGACGCTGATACAGCGCGTGGATTTTCAAGGCGATTCTTTGGCAGGAATCCGCCCTCATTCGTATCAGCCACCTTGCCGATTCCTGAATTGATCGAGAAGGCGCGAGGCTTCGGCAGCGTTTCGGCCATTTCCGATAGCGATGGTATTTTCCGGCACTATGGATATGGAGGGTGGCTCAAGGGGGCGCCGGTTTTGAGTCTTCCCTTTGAGCTGTACGATTTAGTTAGCGGCGGAACGGAACCGTACCCGATTAATGAATTTCTTGATCACCAAGGTCGCCTCGCGGTACGGATGCACGGTCCAAGCGGCACGTATCCTTCTTATTCGCTTAAGGCAATCGCGCAGTCTGAGCAGCAGATCGCTGAAGGACAAAAGCCGTTGGTAGATCCGGCTGAATTTAAAGATGCATGGGTGGTGCTCGGCGTCTGGGCGCCCGGTCTCCTCGATCTCCGTCCGACACCGCTCGAAGAACGCGGACGGGGTGTCGAATATGTCGGCGCGGTGCTCGATAATTTGATTCACCGAGATTTTGTGCGCACCGTTTCGCCGCTCGCTGCGGTCGCACTTTCAGCCGTGCTGGTGATGTTGGCGCTCCTGATAGTGTTCTTTGTTGCGCATCCCGTTTTGCAATTGGGGCTGCTTTTGTCGCTGATAGCGGCCTTTGTGGGCGGGACAATCTATGCGGCTTCAATTGCCTGGTGGATTCCGGCATTTTTACCCCTAAGCACGATGCTTTTATCGGTGCTTTCGGGATTGGGCCTCCAGTTCCAAGTTGAAGGGCGCCAGCATCGCTTTGTCCGCGGTGCTTTTCAATATTATGTGAGCAAAGGAGTGATTGATCAGATAATGAGCGACCCCTCGAAGCTCGCGCTCGGCGGAGAGAAAAGAGAACTCACTATATTTTTCAGCGACATCAAGGGATTTACATCGATCTCGGAGCGCCTTGATCCGACGCAACTCGTCCACCTGTTAAACGATTACCTGACCGAGCTAACAGACATAATTCTAGCAAGCGGGGGAACACTGGATAAATACGTGGGCGATGCGATTGTCGCTTTTTGGAATGCGCCGATTGAGCTTGCTGATCATGCGCGCGCCGGCGTGCAGGCAGCCATTGCCTGTCAGAAAAAGTTAAGCGCGAATCGTCCGCTCTAC
>CAYTAW010000332.1:0-4225 GCA_964435675.1 uncultured Bdellovibrionales bacterium | reverse complement strand
TCATCTGGCGACGGCATGATAATCGAAGGGCAACTGATTCAAGGCGCAAAAGTTACCCATTCGGCCCCGCTGCTCCGCCATGGCGAAGGCGAGAGTATTGAGGAAGTGGAGATCTGCGCGCTGGGCGAGTGCTCGATTACCGATACTGACGGTCGGTGGGGCTTTGTGGCGAATGAAACCTTCAACGGCGGCGATGTCGAGTTTTCGATAAAGGGTCACGGTATCGATGGCACTTCAATAGTTTCAATCCCGGCGGGCGCTAACGAGGTATTTGTCGTATTTGAGCACGGAACAGGCAATGAAATAGATGTTGAGACACTCACGGTTGATAATAAGGAAGTCGAGCACGAACACGACGAAGACGGCGATCATGAACATTAGACAATCGCTACGGTCTATCGGTCCGGTTTTTTTCGCATGGATTGCAATCTGTCCCTCTGCCGTCTTCGCCTGCGACCCCTGCTCGCTCTACAACAGTTCTCGCCTCCAGGGCCTGGTGCCGGGAACCTTTTCAGTTTCGGTGAGCGAGCAGAACACCTCTTTTGACCGCCCGGAAAATACTCCGCCAAATACGCCCAAAGACGGAGAAATCGTGCGACAGTTCAGCACGACGCAGTTCAGTGCGGCATACGATTTAGACCAAGAGTTTGGATTCCAGATTACGTTGCCGATGATCGTGCGCAGAATCGACCAGTTCAAAGACTATCGTTACGACACCAAATCTGACTTAGGGCTGGGGGACATGAGTATCGTCGGCCGTTATTCGCCGCTTAACTATCGCAAGGATGAATGGAGTGTCATTGGCGGGTTTACCTATGGTATCAAACTGCCTACGGGTGATACCGGCACATTGAAAGAAGTCTCCAATGAAATTGGCGGCAAGCCGCACTCCGCTCCCCTGCTTCGACATCATTCAATTGCCAGCGCGTCTGGAGGCCGGGCGCTGACATTCGGAACCGGTTCGATCGACTACTATCTGGGAGCAAATCTTTTTACGCGCTATCAGCGCATGATGTTTTTGAGTGACTTTCAGTACGCCTTTCGTACCGAAGGCGATTTCGATTACAAATTCGCCGATGACATGGTTTGGTCGGTGGGCCCCGGATATTACGCGCTGCTCGATCACCAAGATTCTCTGGCTGTCCGCGTCGCCCTGACTGGAGAGTTCAAGGGCGCGGATCGTCTCGCCGGCGAAAAAGTCAGCGGCTCAAAAATATCGAACCTCTATATGGGCCCAGAAGTACTATTTACCATTGCCAACTCGGTATCCGGCCAGGTGGGCGTAGATATGCGCGTGACCGGTGAAGATCCAAACTCTACCGTAGTCCCCGAAATGCGAGTTCGCGCTGCCGTAGCCTATCGCTTCCTATAATTAGTCTATTTCCTGCCATTTAGAGCTCATTCGGCACTTATCACGAAGTTTGTTTTTACCTAATTTTTTTTCGGGACAAAGTGTCTTAAGGTTTACACTTGCGCTATCCTTAAGGCGCAATTTGAACACATTAATATAGTATCATGACAAGCGAAATTTCTATCGAACGCATCGTTGAAAAGCGCACTGCGAATTTAGACGGCGACCTAATTAAATTTTTGTCTATTAACAGCGGACAGGGCTTCGATATTCGCGTGCATGAACGCGAGCGTTCGGGGAGATCTAATCAGGCCCAGCGTGCTCACCAGATGTCCCCCAGCGGCTCAGATTCGACCGAAGCGATGATTCGGGCGTATCCGGAAATCAACTTCTCACGCACGATGATCGTGAAGACTTCGGATTGCTCGATTGCGGGCGCGGCCAAAATCGCCTCTTTTCTTGCCGATACCAGCGGGCGCGAAATCGAGCTGATTGTCAATAAAGTCGAGATGCAGGTCACTCCGGGCATGTCTACTGAGCAAATTGGAAAAGAATTTCTCAAGGGCCTTATATTTGATGAGATAGAAATTGACGGACAGTCGGGCTTGCTAATCGATAGTCGTTGTCAGCAACTCGGCGGATGGATTGGACTCGAGGACTGCATTCGCATTTCGATGGTCGTCGCCGAAATTACCGGTCGAAACGTAAAGTTTAATTTTCATTCGGTGACCGACGGCGTGGTCTCCGAGTTCGTCTCGCCCGAAAGCGATTTTCTCGATGTATATCGCCGAGTAGATCCGCTTCTTACGGTCCGTTAATTCAACACGCTGACCAACTTGAGTTTTCACCGGCGCGTCGATAAGATCCACGCATGACTGGGACCGTATTCGACAGCAAAAGTTCGTTCTTTAAGACCTATTTCGAGAAGGCGCTGCCGTACGAGCAGTATGTGCAAACGGGAAACCCGGCTCAAGTCGAGCGCTGGCATGCGTTCGAACGGGAATTGGAAGTAAAAGGTGATCAACGCGCCTTGATCGAATCATTTAAACGGCGCATGCCAGTCTTAGTAATGTCGGGGATTTGGTGCGGCGATTGCATGCGCCAAGGTCCAATGCTTCATCGCATCGCGCGCTGCTCAGGCGAGATTGACCTGCGCTTTATCGATAACAACCAGAATCCAGAGCTTCGCGACGAACTGCGCATTGCGGGGGGCGCGCGTGTGCCGGTCGTTGTCGCTTTTTCCGAGGACTATTTTGAAATTGGGCGATCCGCTGACCGCACACTATCTCATTACCGAGCCAAAGCGCGCCGCGAGCTCGGCGCGACCTGCGATTCGGGTCTGGTAATAGGCGGCGATAACGAACTGCAAACTGAACTTGGAGAATGGGTCGAGTTTTTCGAACATATGCAGCTAATTCTCCGACTTTCACCTTTTTTACGCGCACGATATCAAGATTGAAAAAATGAATAGACTTTCTTCCATATTATTCTTTTTACTGGCGATCATATCATTCCTCTGCTGGCAGCGTGAACGCACTCAGCGTCAATTGTTGGAAGGAAAGGTGGCGGAGCTCTCGGTGGGAAGTCGCCAAAGCATAAAATCATACGGAACCGACGTTAAGGGTGTGGCGATGCCCAGACCATCGCCGAGTGAAGCGGCCATCTCAGTTCCCACTGCAATAGAAGAATCAATTGAACAAGACACGGTGAGACATACGGATGAATCGAGTCCGCTTTCAGAGACCGCGCTGTATGGCGTTGAATCACGAGTGGCCGCAATCGGCAAAATGGTTCCTTTATCTCCTGAACAAACGGAGCGGCTTAGAAGTAAATACACTGCCGAAGCTCGGGCGCGAAAAACGGGCGCTCAAAGCGATACTGAATCCCTTGAGTCCATAATTGGAGATTCAAATGCCCAGTTTTATAAAGAGCAGGTGCGAAACGCTTTCCAACGCGCGCACGATCAGGAGCTCGACCGCGATATTTTCTATCTAAGCAGAAAGCTCAACTTTTCTCCCGAGCAGGAATCGGCGATTCGGAAACTTATGGAAGAATCCGATACCCACGTAGAGAATAAATTCCGCGCCGAACGAGACTCACCTCAATTCCAAAACGACCCAGCTTTCCGTGTGCGTCTGATGATAAAAGAGAACCAGTTTCAATCCGATTGGCTCGCGCAGCAAATCAAAGGCATACTGTCGCCCGACCAATATCAGGCCTATATACAAGAAGAGGCTGAGTCAAGCAGCGCGGATATGGGTCTCATGCACGCTCCATAAGCATCGTTCTTTTCCAAAATTAGCGCCGATTTGGCAGAATTGACGCGTTTCCAAAAATAGCCAACAATGAAGCGCTAACGCCGATTTCTTTTACATTTTTATGTCTGCCCCACGATCCTCCGCCCCCTACCTGAACTCTCCCCGAAAAATTCGCATGTACAGTTCCTTGGGAGGGGAAAAGAAAGAGTTCATTCCTATTGACACCTCATCTCCTACCCCCGTTGTCCGCATGTATTGCTGCGGATTGACGCCTTATGATCATCCACATATCGGTCACGCTTCGGCCGCGCTGCGGTTCGACATTTTACGGCGCTATCTTACCTATAGGAATCTTAACGTACTTTTTCAAACAAACGTCACGGACGTGGATGACAAGATAATTAATCGTGCGCAAGAAACCGGCGAAACTCCGTCGACCTTTACCGAGCAATTTACCAAGGAACTGTTCGACGGGCTCACACAGCTACGCGCTGAAGCGCCGACTTACCTAACCAAGGTCACCGAGATGATTCCGCAGATTATCCGCTTCATAGAGGGATTAATCGAAAAAAACTTTGCATATGCTACCGCTTCGGGAAACGTTTATTTTGATATT
>CAYTAW010000331.1:722-4228 GCA_964435675.1 uncultured Bdellovibrionales bacterium | reverse complement strand
GTTAAAGACATTGCGAACGCCTACGGCCTGACGCCGGAACAGCTCGTGCTGAGCGGCAAAGATATTTCTCCCGCGCCTCTTTGGAATCATATTGGCTCCGCCCTATGGGGTTCGCCCACCACATAGCGCACCCCATCGGAGCCGAATGCAAACTTCTGATCACGGAGGATTGCTGCATAGTTGACAATAATCTTCGCACCAGACCATCAGCTAAGAGCGCGGAAAATAATCAACCCTGCTGTGCCGGTCTTTCCCGATAAAGCCGATCGCCATTAAGCGAAATTGCCGGTAGATGTGGAATCTTCTCCCCGTGAAACCGTCCAAATGCGGCACAATTTTCACTGAGACGCTCGATTTGAGAGGCGCTCTCCGACGCAATTCGATCCTCATGATGCACTTGCCAATTTATCATCCACGCGGGGAAATTTCGATTGTGCACGAGACGTTCAAACGCATTCGAGTTCTCCGAAAAGGAAGAAATTTCGTTCCAAGTGCCGTGTCCAATAGTCACCGATTGCCAGGCATGAGTTGACGCGCTATCGCGGGACTGCCTGAACGCATAGGCTATATGCGCAATTCGCGGAAAGCGGGCAAGGCATTCGTCGAGCGCCGATTCCGGCTGCGCGGTTATTCGAGCGTCCAGTGATTCAATCTCGGCCGTCATAAACGCATGAGCAAGGGGCGCATGAGCCGCACCATGTTCGATTAACTTTTCGGCAAAAAGATCCTTATCGCCCTCGCTGGCGAAGCGGACGATCTCTTCGGCTGTGTTTTGTAAGTTGCTTGGCGCGCCGGTGAACAACGCCTTTTCCATCGATTGTTCGTTGGCAAATATGCTTTTCCATTTTTGGAAGCGCATCTCCTCAGCTCGCCGTTCCTCGGCCGCTGTGATTGCCTGTTCTTGATTGGCGATTAGCGCCGCGAGCCGTGTTTCGAACGCCAGCAAGGGCTCCTTTAGCGGCAGCAAGAGCGTGAGCGCTTCTTGACGCTGCGCATAGTCATTCATCAGAAGATTAAGCCGGCTCAGAAGCGGAGAAACCTCGAAGAGCGACTCTTCCTGCGCTAATCGCAAGATCTGCGCCGGCTTCGGCGCGGGATCGTCGCGAAAGAGCTGTCGAAACATCCTGCAGTCTGCGAGGGTTAAGTGCTCTCGTATCTGCTTCTGCGCCAATTGAATGATCGGCGCCGCATGTTCGGCATCAAGATTGGCATCGGTGCTTACGGATCGCTTTGCCACTAACTCTTTCACCGCCGGCGGGACATACCCCTCTTCCCACGTGCTCAATTTGACATTGCGCCTCTCAGCGACAGTTCTGCCGCAATTTTTGTGTTTGTACGCATCGAGGATTGCTTCCACCAGCGCATCACATTCACGTTCTTTGAGGGCGTTCGGAGTATGAAAGTCATACTCATCGAATGGAATTCTTTCTTTCGCGCGAAATCGATCGCGATCGGAAGAGGCAATGGTCGAGAGCGCGTTAATAGTATCGGTAATGTTGTTGAGTACCTTATCGTACTCTATCGGATTGCAAATTTTATCAATTTTATTTATCAGCGTTTGGACATCTTTGAATTCGCGTTTTTCTAAACTCTCGAGCTGCTCGCGCGTTTCCGCAGCCGCGATCAGCGCGGCCGCTTCAGCGAGGAGCTGTTCAGCTTGCGCGATAACCGCCCTCCCCTGTTGCGCCGTAATTTGATTTTGATTCGGAAGATCGAGGATCTTTTCATTCCGATCCGGTATCGAATCAGTGCTCGGAAAAAGCCCGTTAAGCGTCCCGCGCTCAAAGCTGCGATCTTTGGAAATTAAATCCGGGTCGATGGGCATGCTTCCAAAAATAGCACTGAAAAGACTTATATTCGAGCATTTTTAAAGACCTGACACTTTTTGGGGGTATCTACAGTATCGAGATAAGCCGTATTAAGAAACATTCGCAAGGAGCAACGATGACACCCGAAGCGCAATTGCAACCCCTTCCTGAAAAATCGCCGACGAATGCACGCGCGGTTTTGGTGAAAGACCCCGAACCGAAATTCGAATTGAAAGTAATTCCCGAGCTTGCGGAGCCGCAGCATAATCAAGCGTTAGTCCTTGCCCAAAAATTAGATATTACGCAGCCGCGGCAAGTGTTGAATTTCGGAGAAAGCGTTCAGAGCCAGGTGACAAGTTTTTCCGAATCGTTACTCGAGAATACGTCCATCGCCGACAGCGGCGCGGTTGGAAAGTTACTTACTCAGCTGCGCGAGCAGGTTCTAAAAATTAAGCCGGAAGAATTGACCGGTCCGCAAAAAGGACTCCCATGGCTCTGGGATAGATTATTCGGTCCGAATTCACAATCTCGCATCGAGAGCGTGGTTTCTCAACATGAAAGTATTAAACCCGTAATTGTTAAAATTGGTAACGACCTGGGCATTGAAGCGGAGGCCGTTGATATTGCGCTCGATCAGCTCAGTGAGATTGAAGTTCAAAATAGATCCTATATTCAGGCGCTTACCGTGGTAAAGGCGGCGCTGAGCATTCGTTATAATGAGGCCCTGGAAGACTTCAAAGATCGGCAGCGAGAGACGGTAGAGAGCGGCGCTCGCGATATTACGAAGGTCAGTGAAACGAGAAATCAGTGGGAGGCGCTGCAGCGGATTGATCGCCGCTTATATGCGCTCGAAGCGTCTCTCGCATTGGCGCATTCAAGTGAGACCCAGATTGACCGCCTGCGTGATATGCTCACCTACAACTTAGAAACAATTGGCGAAGCACAGCAAATTATGCTGCCTGCGTGGCGGGTAAAAATTGGGCTGGCGATTACTGCGCTCAAGGCTCGTGATCAGGCTGAGATGATGAATGGATTCCGAGAGCTGACCGACCAACTATTGAGCGGCACTGCGGATGCGCTGACAGAGATTGAAACGCTGCAGACGGGGATGCAAAAACGCACGTTCGCCTCAGCCGAAGTAATTGCAAAAGTAAATGATGCGCTGGCATCAAGTATAGAATCTACGCTAATGAAGCAGCTTGAGGCGAAAGCGGCGCGTGATGCGGGAATCACCTTGATTAAGGAGTCTCAAGATAGAGTAGTCGAGGCGATGAAGAAATCGAACCAAGCGCTGCTTGGCGCGACGATTCTCGATAATCCCGTATCCCCAAAGAGTGATGACTTGGCGGCAGAGCTCTTGCTCACCACTCCACCGTCAGCGAAAGCCGCCAACGAGTGAGTTGTCCGGCTGCGCGTTCCCGCGGCGAGATGCGAGCGAGCATTACACCTTTGGGATGGGAATAGTAAACGCTTCAGCGACGGTGGTATATCCGGTTCCGCCAATACGACCGACCGGCTGAAGTTCATCGAGCACGACCTTGCCGTTAACGTATAGGTGAGACGCGAGGTGGATTTTCTCAATTTTTCCGACCACGACCGTGCTCGAACCCGCGGTTCCGTCGCCAACCTGGAGGTCGGCGTAGCGCGTGCACTCGAACTGAATTGCCGATTCTTTAACTCGCGGCGGGATGACGGTAT
>CAYTAW010000331.1:0-712 GCA_964435675.1 uncultured Bdellovibrionales bacterium | reverse complement strand
GAAGCGAGCGGCGTCAATCCGACCTCTTCCATCTCATTCACTTCGCTCGGAAAATCTCCAGCGGTGTGAACGAGCGGTTCAATCATCCACTGGCTGGCAGTATTCACTACGAATTCGTTGGTATCGATAATATTTCGCAGGGTATCTTTAATCGTTCCATCCGGTTTGACCGCGATAGATATCATCAGCGCCGGAGGGTTGCTGGAGACTCCATTAAAAAAGCTGAACGGGGCAAGGTTTCCCTTGCCCTCTTTGCTGACTGTGCTGACAAAGGCGATGGGGCGGGGGACTATCGAGCCGATAATTATTTTATAGACGTCGGGAACGGGAATGCTTTTTGGATCGATCGAAACGAATGTCAAATCTCGCGGTGGAACGATTTTATCTTTGGGTTTCCAGGATGGATTGGGTGACTTTCGTTCGGGCATAATTTTGATTCTCCTCGATGAAGAAATCATAATTCGCCCCTTGAAAAAGCGCCATTCGGCCCTTCACGCAATGCGCGAGCGCGGGGAAAATAATTATCTGTCCGGACTCTCACTAGAACTCGTTCTTTCAACTAGCGGGCGCTAGCGCCGCATCATCTTCATCATTTGACGCGCTTTCTCGCACTTGTCTCCGTGTGGGTCGGATACACAGCTCTGTCGTATGTCGTCGCAAATTTCAACCATAATTCCCGAAACGATCGCCTTGCCAGTATCGTCTTTTGTTC
>CAYTAW010000330.1:2014-4230 GCA_964435675.1 uncultured Bdellovibrionales bacterium | reverse complement strand
CTCATAGTCATCTTGATATCACACGGATTAGAAAAAGGAAGCAATCTTGGGGCTACGGGACGTAGTGAGAGATAAACACTTCTGCGAAGCGGCGTCCCTTGAAACGATAATAGTGCACCGCTTGTTCCGCACGGTTAGGTCTGTATTTAGCCGGGCCACGCGGCGATGGTTCGAAACGAAAAAAGAGCGAACCTTGACCGTTTATGGACCGTTAATAGATTGCGCGATCCATATCCCAATTTTCGAGATATTCCCGAATAAAGGCCAGGAATTGTCCGCCGAGGGATCCGTCGACGATGCGGTGATCGTACGAGAGCGTCAAGTAGCATGTTTCGCGAATAGCGATCATGTCGTCAATTACGACCGGACGCTTCTTGATTGCGCCGAGGCAGAGAATTGCGACTTGCGGCTGGTTGATAATCGGTGTGCCGATCAGTGTGCCGAAAATTCCCGGGTTAGTTACCGTGAACGTTCCGCCCGTCACATCGTCCGGACTTAATTTTTTGTTGCGCGCGCGAAGGGCGAGGTCGGAGAGCCCGCGCGCAATACCAACAAAATTACGTTCTTCTGCGTGCTTGATTACCGGAACGATCAGGCCGGTGTTGCCCAGCGCTACCGCGCAACCAAGATTGACGTGCTTTTTAAGAATAATCTTTTTGCCGTCAACTGAGGCATTCACATATGGAAATTCAAGCAGCGCTTTGACCGCGGCTTCGAGGAAGAACGGCGTAAAGCTCAGGCCGAATCCTTCCCGCTCTTCGAACTTCTTCTTGTGCATGGCGCGGAACTTGGCGATGCGATTGCAGTCCACTTCTTGAATTGAATAGACGTGAGGGCTTGTCTGTTTCGAACGCACCATGTGCTCGGCAATCGCTTGGCGCATGTTGTCCATTGGAATAATTTTGTTGTCGCCGTCCCAATCGGTCGGACGGGCAGGAGCTTTTGGCGCGGCTGGAGCGGGCTTTGCGGGCGCAGCCTGTGGCGCTGCCGCCTGTGGAGCCGCAGGTGCCTTCGCTGCGCCGCCACTGCCTCTACTTTCGACGTATGCCATCAAGTCATCTTTTGAGACACGCCCGCCCTGACCGCTGCCTTTAATCTGGGCCAGTTCGGCGGCGGAGAGACCATGCTTTTCTGCTAAGCTCTTGACCAGCGGCGAATAGTAGCGGGAAGAATCATCGCCCGCTGTAGCCTCGGCGGCTGGCGCGCTCTGTGGTGCTGCCGCAGGTTGCGCCGCGGCTTTCGGCGCAGCTGATACGCCAGCTCCGTCGGTGTCAATTACGGCAATCTTGGATTTAACTGGAACGACATCACCGGCATTAAATAGTACTTCGCTCAAAACGCCGGAGGCCGGAGAAGGAATTTCGGAGTCTACCTTGTCTGTTGATATCTCCAGGATGATCTCATCTTTTTCAACCGCATCGCCCGGGTTCTTTATCCATTTTACGATTGTTGCCTCGGCGATCGATTCACCCATCTGAGGCATCAGCATCTCTACTTTCATTTAACGCACTCCTAGTAAATTTCTGCGGGCGCGCACGGAAAATTGCGGCCCGCGGATCTAACGATCCGCGCATCCTGTCTGTGCAAGATGTGCAGTACACGCTACCGTATCTTAGCTCGATCGTACAATAGAGGGAAACTTAAAATCCAACAATTTCAGGATTTTACCCTTAATCAGTAGGCCAGCAGCTCATGCAGTGCCGCGGTAACGTCGGCCGTTTGCGGTAGGATCACCTGCTCGAGCGATGGCGCGTGGGGTACCGCCGCCGCGTATTTCATACCGACGCGTTTTATCGGCGCATCGAGGTCGCGGAAGCATCTCTCGGTAATTTGCGCGGCGATTTCTGCGCCGAATCCCATAAAGACGACATCTTCGTGGGCAATAAGTAAGCGGCTCGTGCGCTTGATGCTTTCGGCGATCGTTTCTATATCGAGGGGGGCGATTGTGCGCAGGTCAATAACTTCAATCGAAACGCCGTCCTTTTCCAGTTCTTTTGCGGCGAGTAAACTTTTTTGAACGAGAGCACCCCAGGTGACGATAGTCGCATCTTTGCCGGATTGGACGATCTTTGCGCGTCCGATCGGAAATATCTGATCTGCTCCGCACTCGGCGCCGCGCGCGTATACCTGACGGTACAGGCCTTTATGCTCAAGAAACAGCACCGGATCGTCGCAGCGGATGGCAGCCTTGAGTAGGCCTTTGGCATCTGCCGCGT
>CAYTAW010000330.1:0-2004 GCA_964435675.1 uncultured Bdellovibrionales bacterium | reverse complement strand
GATTATGTGTACGCCGGGGAAATGCGCGAAGGTCGCTTCGATATTCTGGGAGTGATAAGGGGCTCCGTGAATATATCCGCCAACTGGAACGCGAATCACCGCCGGACAGGTGAAGTCTCCGCCGGAGCGATAATTCATCATCGCGAGTTCGTTTCGCAGCTGATTCATCGCCGTCCAAATGTAATCGCCGAATTGAATCTCGGCGACGGGTTTTAACCCCCGCGTTGCCATACCGACCGCAACGCCAACAATCGAACTTTCAGCGAGCTGAGAATTGAATACGCGCTCTTTGCCGAATTTAGCGGTCAATCCGCTGGTAACCGTAAATACTCCGCCTTTGCCGTGCGCGACGTCTTGCCCGAAAATGTAAGTATCCGGATTTCGTTCCATCTCTTCATCGAGCGCGCGATTGAGCGCGTCGACCAAATAGCTCATTGGTCCGGATGGGACGGGCTCGGTAACTCCTTCCCACGGACGCTCGTTATTTACCGTAAAGGTAAGCGCGGTGTCCGCAGGACAATCTGGCTGAGCCTCCGCCCATTCGGCGGCGGCATCCACTTCACGCTTAATTTCTGTGCGAATTGCGTCAAGCTCTTCTTTTGTCGCGGCGCCGGAAGAAATCAGAAGATCCCCAAGCTTTTTGATTGGGCAGCGATTCGATTCTCCGGCGATGTCCGATTCGCTGCGGTATTTTAGATGATTGTCGGATATCGAATGGCTTTGAAGACGAGGCACGTACGCTTCGATTAGCGTCGGGCCTTCACCGCGCAGCGCGCGTGCATGTGCCGCCGCGAGAACCGGCAGGCATTCGAGGTAATTAGTACCGTCGACCTCGACGCATTCAAGACCCGCGTATCCTTTGGC
This sequence comes from uncultured Bdellovibrionales bacterium, assembly GCA_964435675.1. Lineage (GTDB taxonomy): Bacteria > Bdellovibrionota_C > UBA2361 > UBA2361 > CAYTAW01 > CAYTAW01. The sequence continues at coordinate 1,140 of CAYTAW010000330.1, read as the reverse complement.
CAACTTGGCGACAGATTCGCCGGCGATCTGCTCGGAAACGTGAACGGAGATCGCATAGCTGTTATTCTGCACGAGCACTACCATTGGCAGCTTCTCGCGCGCCGCCCAATTCATCGCCTCATGGAAGTCGCCCTGAGCGCAGCTCCCTTCGCCCGAGGAAACGTAGGTAACTTCATCCAGTTTTTTGAGTTTGCTTGTCAGTGCGCAACCCACCGCCTGTAAAAATTGGCTTCCAGTCGGAGAGCTTTGATTTACGATGTTCAGGCGCTTGCAACCGTAATGCATCGGCATTTCGCGACCGTGAGAGTTCGGATCATCCAGCTTGTTGAGCGCATTAAGGAAAAACTCGCCGTCGGTCATTCCTAGCGCAGAGCAGAGCGCCATATCGCGGTAGTAGGGGTAGAACCAATCATGCGCCGAGCGGAACACTTTCGCTGCCGCAACCTGCACCGCTTCGTGTCCGGCGACGCCAATCTGGAAATGACATTTATTCTGCTTGTACAGTACGATTGTCTTTTCATCGACGAGGCGCGAGCGGAGCATTATGCGATACGCTTGGATCAATTCTTCATTTTCTGCGCGCGCAGGTGCTTGTTCGTCGCCGAGTTTTTGAGTGTCCGCGCCGTTCTTTGAATGGCCGTTGCCGTTAACTGACGGCTTACCTTCATTCATCGTAAGAGAGGAAGGGTTGGCTTCTGGCGTGCGTGATTGCTGGATGGTGTGAATGCGGTGGTCGCGATCGTCAAAAAGAAAAGTTTCGTTCATCCCTTTGGCGAAAGTTCTCCATAGTCGGCTAAGTCGGGAGCGGGGCGAGAGCAGCGCGCCAATAACGCTATGACCAATCACACTATGACCAATCATTCGGTTGGACATCGGCGAAAACTCCATGAAAACATCTAGATCGTTCAGGGACGAAGGCGCCCTCCTAATGATCCTAACCCGGAGCCGCGCTCAGCAAAACAGAAAAAATGTGCGAAAAATGTCTAATGAATGCATCGCGATAGACGTCATATTCCGGCGCTTTTCCCGTGATATGCTCGATTGAGGTGACGCGTGCCCCTGTGAGGCCGCACGGAACGATGTTCGCGAATCCCCGTTCGGTAATTCGCGCCAGATTGACCGAGACGCCGTGCATGGTGC
>CAYTAW010000329.1:0-4236 GCA_964435675.1 uncultured Bdellovibrionales bacterium | reverse complement strand
TCGGTGTATCGCACCAAGGCACGATGATTGGAAATTTCGGCGAATGCGAAGTCTTCAGTTTCCACGCAACAAAGTTTTTTAACACGTTCGAGGGAGGCGCCGTTACAACGAATAACGACGACCTAGCCGAAAAAATTCGGCTAATGAGAAACTTTGGCTTTAAAGGAGAAGACAATGTCATTCACAACGGAACTAACGGAAAATTGCAAGAAATTTCTGCGGCAATGGGGCTTGTGAATCTAGAAGGCATTCCCACAACGATTAATCACAATAAAAGCAACTACGAATGCTACCTCGCCGCTTTTACCGATATCCCGGTCGTAAGAATGCTCCGATACGACAAACACGAGAAAAACAACTATCAATACATAGTTGTAGAAATATCAGACGATGCTCCAGCAACGCGAGATGAAATAGTGGCCGCATTAAGAGCTGAGAATGTACTCGCCAGAAAATACTTCTGGCCAGGGTGCCACAAGATGAAACCATACAGAGAGCTTTACCCACACTCCAATCTCCTTCTAGCCGGAACAGAGGCCGTTTCAGAACGGGTGGTCGTATTGCCAACAGGAAACTCGATCAATAGTGACCATATAAACTCCATCGCCTCTGTCATACGGACCATGGTTCAAACTTAATCAAGCGCCAAAATATCAACCAAGATCAAAAACAACGCCACACCAGGCACACCTAGTAAAAAAGCTCAAATTTAACCCTAAAAAGCTCAAACCATTTAATTGACAGCAACAAAATAGTCAACTACATATCATACAAAAACCAGCGAGACACCAAGAATCAGACTACTAGATACACCAAATAACAGTACGGTGCTCTATGTCACGGTGACCCGATATAAACAAGGACACGAAGAATGACAACCAGTCGAAATCAGCAGTGGATATCAGAGAGTTTGTTGTCAGAAATCGTAGCCAAAAGAACGAAAACTCCGGTTATAGAGGCTTTCAAAGCAGATGTTTCAAAACCAGTGGTTTCAGTATGCATCCCCACATACAACCACGCTAGCACGATCTCACGAGCAATCGATTCGGCACTAGCACAAGAGACCGATTTCAACTTTGAAATATTAATCGGCGAAGACGACTCACGCGACAACACCCGAAAAATTTGCACAACCATCGCCGCCGCAAACAAAGACAAAGTAACGCTATACCTTAACAGCAGAGACAACAACATCACTATTTGCGAAAAACCAAGCGGATGGCACAATTCCCTTCACTTACTCTCAAAAGCCAAAGGAGAGTACATCGCGATATGCGAGGGCGACGACGAATGGTGCAACCACAGCAAACTTCAGCTACAAGTTTCCGCACTGAACTCAAACCCGTCTTGCGATTTAGCATTTCACCCATGCAATGTTCACCGCGACGGAGACTATCGATCTATTAGCTGCCAACACTCAAATGACATACGGGTTTTCTCAGCAGCCAAGGTGATCGCAGGAGGGGGCGAATTTTGCCCAAGCGCATCACTTATGTTTCGTGCCAGCGCAATCCAGAAACTACCCACTTGGATTAGTGACGTACCTGCTCTCGACTACTTTCTCCAAGTACACACCTCACTCCGCGGCGGCGCGATTTTTACGCCAGAACCCATGTCGATTTATAATATTTACACACCAGGCTCTTGGTCAGACACAATGTATCGCGACAGAACAATGGAGCACAAATACGCCGTAAGCATGATAAAGCACTTGGAACTACTAGATACATATACGCATAACAATTATAAATTCGATATCATTGAACACCAAAACAGATTAATCAATCACATGTTAACAAAGAAGTTGAGACTACCGCTCAAACTTGCGCTACACCTTTTGTATTTATCCAGAAGATCGATATCGACCTTGGAGTTGAGTGCTCTGACCTTAAAAGTATTACGGCAGTCAGTCCTAGCTGTGGATTAAAAACCATGCAAAAACGTAATGAGATTCTAGTTATCGATGACACATTCCCGAACATTATCACAGGCTTTAGAGTTGCAGAATACAACTACTACTTGAACACCATACCCAACTTACGAGTTCTCTCAATCTGTCCAGATTTTGATCAAAAGCATCGCGAGTACGCTGATCGCTACCCTACTCTAGCGTCACGCGTTTTACCGTTCTCCGATGAAGCACTCAGTAATTGCCGTCTCGCCTATATCAACTTTATTAATAACGCCAAAACTTTTTTACCGAATCTCGAACGCCAAAACATACCTTTCATTTTGAATATTTACCCGGGAGGAGGATTCGGAATAAAGGAAGAACGAAGCGATTTGATACTTTCTAGAATTCTCATCTCCCCCCTCCTACGAGCGATCATAACAACTCAGCGGATTACTACTGAATATATAAGCCGTTTCAACTATAGTGGAGAATCGCACGAAATATTTGGAGGCTGCGTAAATCCGATATATCTCGAAGAACCCAAACGAAATACCGCGACAAATACCATCCGAGCCTGCTTTGCGGCCGAGCGCTACATTTCAAACGGCGAAAACAAAGGCTACCCTACATTCATTGATATTGCATCCACACTATCTAAATCGCTTAGTCGCATAGAATTCAACGTTGTTGGCGGCCACCGCCGAGACAACATAAAATTACCACCACATTTGGACAAAGTAACAAATTTTTTAGGGAGGATGGATACAGGGAAATTAAGAAGTTTTTTTGAAACTCAAGATCTTATTATCTCCCCTAACCAACCATTTATTCTAACCCCGGGCAATTTCGATGGATTTCCTACCGGGTGTTGCGTCGAGGCGTCGCTCTGTGGCGTCGCCATGTTTGTTACCGACCCGCTAAACCTCAATAATGGACACTATAACGACGACGAAATCGTGATCTGCGAACCTGTTGCGGATGACTTTGTAAATAAGATCATCGAATTAACGAATAATAAAGAGATACTGCATGAAGTTGGACGCCGCGGAATGGCCAAATCAAGGCGGCTTTACTCAGTCGAGCAACAGTTAAAATCTCGGCGCAAGATAATTGAGCGCCACTACACCGAACTAATCAAATGTCTATGAATTTAATATAGATTTTTTCTCGCTTAGGAGGAAACTTAATGGCATGGCTAGACTCTAGGGCTATTGAAAAAATGGGGTTCGCAAGCATTGGTAGAAATGCACAGATATCCGATCGAGCCTCTTTTTATGGATGTGCACAAATTCATATTGGCGACTACGCGCGAATTGACGATTTTAGCCTGCTCTCCGCAGGACCGGGCGGCATAGAAATAGGTGCATACGTGCATATAGCCGTATATTCCAGCTTAATCGGCCGTGGAAAAATAGTATTGTCAGATTTCTCCGGCATTTCATCGCGCGTCTCCATTTATTCCAGCAATGATGATTATTCCGGGTCTGCTCTCACAAACCCGACCGTACCCGAAGAGTACACTAACATAACGCATGCTGATGTTTTTCTTGGCAAACACGTAATTGTTGGGTCAGGCAGCATAATCTTGCCTGGAGTAAGACTTGAACGCGGTGCCGCTATTGGTGCGTTAAGCATGGTTACCCGCGATTGTGAGGAGTTCTGGATCTATTCCGGAGTCCCAGCAAGAAAAATTAAGCCCCGCAGCAGAGATCTCCTATTAATAGAAGCAAGGCTTAACAACGCTTCAGAAGCGTGACGTCTAAATAGGAGTTCTCAATATCTTTTTACTAACCTTTTCATAAGCAATGACACTTCGCGGCATATTGGCACTCGGGCTGGCGAAAGAAGGATTTCAGCAGTTCGGGCAATTTCGGGATACGACGCAACGCGCCGAGCGCCAGCCGTTTCATTTCGTCCTTGGACTGCTTTAATTGCCTAGTCACATTGCGTTTGACGTGCGCCCAAACTTGCTCGTCAGGATTCAGATGCGGCGAGTAAGGCGGCAGGTAAAAGAACTTGAGCATGCCGTTCTACGCCTCGACAAAGGTCTTGATTTCTTGTTGCCGCATCACCGGCAACGCATCTCGGCCATGTTTGCGGCCTTCGGTTTTTCTATTGCATTTCATAGGCATATTTATAAGGCTTATGATAATGTTTTCTGAAAAGTCAGCAACAGCACCGAATTAGGATAAATCCATATGAGTATAAATGACGAAATCGCGAAAATTCTCGATAAAATACCGTCCGACTTTGGAGGTGGATGCCCTCTCGAAAAAGCAATATTTATGGGGAATTCTATAGTCAATGAAGACATTAGGCTATCTATTGACATTGGTGTATAC
>CAYTAW010000328.1:0-4242 GCA_964435675.1 uncultured Bdellovibrionales bacterium | reverse complement strand
GCCAATCAAGCTCGGGGATTACGGCAGACTCTCGGAAGAAACGCTGGAGAATTGGATCGCCTGTCGTATCCTTTACTCTGCAAGCAAGGGTCAATACAGAATTAATAGTTTGGGCAAGGGGAGTTAGCTCTGGCGCAATAAGTTCGGCATATTGCATACGCCCTATGTCATCAATCATTGCTTGGCCAACGTTGTCTTTTAATTTTCTGACCAACTCCCTGTTTTTTTGGAGCTCGACCCTGAATTCGTCCGGCTTTTGCATCGCTTGCTGAAGAAATTTGAAGTTAGTTCCAGTCGCGCTTTCCGGGGAAATTGCTAGATCTCCGTTACTGTTTTTCGGGAGATCATCTATGACGGCACTGGTAGCAAAACCTTGAAACCCAAAAACGGTACCGTCCGCAAGTGCAGTAACATGCTTTGACGCATATCGAGTAAAAGATTCATCCTCCAAAATAGCCCTGACTCCAGGCAGTATGTCTTTCAATCGCTGCTGATCAGCAATAATATTTAAGGTGGTGTGCGTTACGAGCCTGAGCATTGATTCTTCTGTGCCGACAGCGCCATTTCTAATCTCCCGTTGGAGATTATTTAAGCCTTCAGCTAATTCTTGAATCATCGACATCCTCAGTTCGAGGGACATCGTGGCGCTTAGGCGCATACTCATTTCCATCGAGTTTTGCAGTGACGCAGAGAGATGCATACTTATGGTGCTCTCTTATAAAATTCCAATCGGTAATTTTAGAGCCGCGAATGGTCGTACGTTATCTCCAAACCTTTGATCTGTATCACTTTGATTTCGGCTTTCTGAAGGACTAACAGGGCTTAATTGAGTTCCGGCATGCGCGCGATCTAGCTGATTCTGGAAGAATTCTACAAGTCTTTTAACATCGGGGTTGCCAATCATATTCGATATCGGATCTGTGATAGCTAATTCCCGTTGATAATTTAGTCTTCTTTCCACTGATGAAAACTCGCTCGCGATGAGCCGTCGATCTTGCTCATGAGCAAGGCAATACCCAATTTTATCAGCGAATTCAGCTAGTGGTGTTGCGCGATCGATACCCAAATACGTCATCAGGCCCGGCAGATTGCCGCTATTCATTTGAAGTGTATCATTGAGCGCTTTTATACTCTCCACTCTAATATTGAGGGGGGTGCTAGTGATACAGCCGTGCATACGATGGTCCTATGAAAAATTTTATATAGTGGTGATATGTCTCCTTCCAAGTGTCCGGTATCATATTTTTCTTTCTTTTGGCAAAATAGTTACTATTCAATTGGTAGCTCCCCGGATCATTGGCGAGTAATAACATAATTCTTGCGCAAAAAGAGTCCCGTACCTAATTTAGGTGGGGCTCGACAAGCTTAACAGGCAGGTACCGCCCTCGTGATCTGGTTTCGATAGAATGTGTTGGGCCTCTGAGAGGCATGGTGGACCGTGACTTAGCGTTTTCAAGGGGAGGGGTAGTCTCGCGGATAAACTGTTGCGCTGTCTTTAAAGTCGCCTAGTTCTCCAGCCGTCCACCCGCGGAGTATTTCGCTTTCAGAAGTGTTCTCCTAACGAGCCGCTTTAGTCGGAAATTATCTGTAATGGGGGCAAAGTTGCTTTAGATGAGAGCCAGACATTTGCATCATTGATTGATTTACATTCGATCAACTTACCGCGCATTTCATCGAACGGTATCTCTTCACCCTCAGCCATCGTATCAAAGCGTGCGAGGTCGCCGCGGATTTTCTCTAATGAGCCAAGCATTATTTCAGGCCATGTGATCGCTTTATTTTTATTGCACAGTCCGTAATTCAGCAGGTTTTGAGTCTCGGAGAGCACTGGTGTCATCGACAGCGAAGGGGTTGCTTCAATACGTTTGAAGACTGATTTTGAAAGCTCAAGAATAACTGCTGTTGCCTCAAGCTTCGCGTTATGAATGGTTCGAGATGCAAGAAGTGCGGGCTGCTGTTCATTAAAATAATTAAGCTGGGCAGGGACAAGGAAGCCTGGGGCCCTCAACTTTGCCAGTACGGCTATCTCCGATTGAACCGCATTTCGTTCAACAGTATTGTTCATTTCGGACGCGAGAAGACAGTTCATGCCATAGTCCGGATGATCCTCGGTCGCTGTTAGAAACCACTGGGCAAACTGAGTGGATTCTCGCAAGGCTGGATCGATGGCATGAGTGCCTTCGTGAACCATTACCGCGATCATAAAGACCGGATGAAATACAAGATCCGGCCTGATTTCTGTAGGCCCCTGTTCTCCAGGATCTCGAGTCGAAATCATTCTGCCGTACAAACTGTTCCACACATCTCTGTCGCGCATAGGTATTGGAGGCTCTCGCCTCAAATACTGAACGAGCGGGGCGCTTTCTCCGAGCACCTGTTCGATGCAATCAGTTGCCACTCTTACGATTGTGTTGAAAATGGCCGGAGTTATCTGCTGAGGCAGTCGAACGGCCTGATTAAAATCGGCTAATGTCTGCTGGTGTATTTCCATGTTCTGACTTAAGGCAGCGATTCGGCGGGACACCGAAATAAAAGGGGGGGAGCGACTGAATCAGTGTAGATAAATGGAGTTTTTAGTCAAATTGGCGCGCCCTTCGACGAACAGTTCGCAGCCACGTTGTTTAACGAGGCCTTCTTCTAGGTGATTGATCTCCTTATAGTTTTCCTCAGTCTATGGGTAGCGAACTTTAATCGTGCTCGTCGGCGGCAGTATTATCGAGGGAGGACTCCTCTTGCGCTGCATTACGCAAGTCACTGAGCACCGGATTACTCGGTGTCATATGCTGGACAGTCGTACGAGAAGCGAGCGTTCTCGCTTTAATCGCTTTCTGCAAAATATATCCAGCAACCACAAATGCGGGGAGTAGAACGCACAGGGCAACCGAATATTCGATCATCGAGAGACCGCGCTGCCTACGTATACGCTTACTGAGTGATGGTTTGCTCTGCATTCTCGCTCTTCCGCGCTTTTTAGTTAATATCGCTGTTCGACTCGCAATAGGCGACCGTAGAATATCGACTGCGCGAGCGCCACGGCACCCTCATCGTCATCGGTCAGCATCTTATGCCAGTAACCCTGAAAATCCTCGTCCGTAAAAGTTCCCGATCCCGTGCGTGGAGGGGCAACCACGAAAAGCTCCGGGTCCACGCGGGTGGTCAGCGCCGATCCTGCGGCAGATGTGCTCCGTGGCGTTAATGCGGTCTGCAGCTTTGTTATGGTCGAAGGACTTGCGTCGGACGCGTTCGCGGGAATGTAAATGACCGTCACTGGCCGCACGGTTCCTTCCGTCAACGTTCCCCCACTGTCAATTTTTCCGGTAGCCATTTCGGTTACGCGATCGCGTAAATAGTCGAGCTGAGTCTGATCTGGTAGCGTATGTAATACCAACATCACGTGCGATTTTGAATTGTCAGCGTTTGTATATGCTGGCAGCGAAACCGGATACATTGTCGAACCATTTATTCCGGAGTTTAGTGGAAACATCCCAGGAGCTTTGTATGCGGGATAGCTTGTAGGCTTGACGCTGCTGTTCGAATCACACCGAACGGCGTCCTGGGTTGTGAGTGCACGCCCTGTAATGAAATCAATATAACTCTTGATATCTGGCGCGAGCGTGTAGCTCGCAGTTTTTGAGCAAATATCTGCCGCTGAACTGCAAGTGGCCAGTGAGCATGCCGCAGGCGCTGGGCACATTTGAACTGCGCCGAGGCTTGCAGTCACTTGTCCAACCGTTAGCGCGGGGCTGTCATTAAGCATCCACGGATCCGATTGCTGCCATTTAACTCCACTGGTAACGGAGAACGGAGGATCCAGAAGCGGCGTAAATAATTTGCTCGCATACATTGCGGGTTCAAAGCCGGTATTGGCGAGCTCTTCGCTGAGCCGTTCTTCCTGATAGCGCAAGACCTCACCGCTTGCGCTGACGACGCTTCCTTGAGGAGCGGGCTGATCATAGAGATGAAAACAGTTGCGCAACTGTTGGGTGAATATTTTCTTATGTTCTTTGGCTATTTTTTGGTTGTCTGAATCCATGGGATCGACTGATCCGAAGGGATCGCTCCACGAAGTTGCAGTGTCGCCATTAAAAAGCTGGTCCGAAAGTACGAACGGAATTTGGTAGGAAGCCTGCGCGATGTCCTCTCCGAACCTCGAAATTAAGCTGGGCGTTCCGGGGATAGTGTTATCATAAGAGACCGGATTGATCAGCGGCGAAGCCCACGGGGCGAAGAAGCTCTACAGCC
>CAYTAW010000327.1:0-4255 GCA_964435675.1 uncultured Bdellovibrionales bacterium | reverse complement strand
TCCTTCCTTTTCGGTGCTCAAACGAAAAAAACGTCCGGCGCCTTCGCAATCAATTTCGAGCGTGATGCAGCGACTGTCATCCGCGCAACTCATGTTATCCATAAAAACAACGCTATTCACAGTTTGCTTTACAAGCGTTCCCACGTTATTTTCCTTTGTTGTTGGAGATACCTAACATCTCATTCAAGCCGACCAGCTAAAGCTGGCGGCTTAATTCAAGCGTTAGGCCCACTTGCTGATGAGTCCAACATACCAGCCGGCTTTTTTGTGTTGCTCGCGGTCGTGCTCGTCCGAGTCTCGCCCAAGTAGGTAGCGCCATGCGGCATCTTCGCTTTCAAACGGCCCCCATCCTTTTTGTTGCGGGTCGCTTTGCAGCCAGTATTCTTTCTTCGGTTCCATTCTCTGCCCCCTTCGGCCTAACAATTCAATCCACGGGACTGCTTCGCAGCCCGTGATTTCAAGCGTTAGCCGTCACCCAAATGCAGCGATGCGCGCCCCAAGAATCTTGGAGTATTTCCGCATCACGTCGTTCTGTTCTCGCAGCCTTTCCTTCTCGGCTGTGTCAAGCGTGTCAAAGATTGGACTGTTCCCAATGAAATCACTGAGCGCGAGAGCCTTCTTATCCAGTTCGGATTTTTCGTCTACTACGCGCTGTTGGTGTGGTTGTAGTTCCATGTTTGTTGCTCCTGTTTGTTCCGTGTCTCAAAGGCGCACGGCTAACCCGTCATTGCACCGGACGGGCTAAAGCCCGCCGCTTAACTCCGCGTTAGGCGTCAGCCCATCCGTATGACTTCTCGAAAATCTCGCGGTCGCAGATATACAGCTCGCCTTCGATCCCGCGCATTAAGTAGTCACCCGGTTTCCCCTGCTTATAATTCCCTTCCAGCGTGTCAACGCGGAATTCCTCTTGCACCTGCAAGGCGTGAACAACAATCGGCTTTTTCATGCAGCCGCGCATTCCTTCAATCTGTTCGTAAGTTTCAAACGTCTTCATTTCAGTTTCTCCAATGTATGCGCCAGTGCCTAACTGGCGCTCAAGCGGGACGCCTGTCGGCGCCCCTTAGCTCTGCGTTAGGCGTCATGCTGTAGCACTCCGTGCAAGGCGCAACGCCATACTTAACCAGCAACCAGCACCACAGCACAACGCTTGGCGCTAGGTATGCGGCGATACATGCAGCAATCAGCATTTTTTCATCCTATCCGCATCAGATTTTTTCACCAACCAAACACCAGCAACCTTCACCGATGGAAGCTTTCCATTTTTGCAAAGCCGCCTGATGTACCTGTCAGAAACTCCAAGCATCTTCGCCACATCTGCGCACGAAATCAGCATTTAAGCTCCGTTTGTTTCCATGTCTAAAGAGTACCGCAAACGGAACCGAAAAGCAAAAAATTATTGTGCCGCCATTGCTTCGGCCACACCATAGCCGCGCATGGCTACTGATACCTCGTCGGCTATCATCACGTCTCGCAGCGCATTGTCGAATACTGCGGCGCTTACGGCTTGCAGCACCGCGTCGCATTCGTCCATGTTTTTTCGGCAAGCGTCGATTTGTTCCTCGAAAATCGCTTCTCCGCGCCGGATGCGCTGGCCCAGCGCGAAAACCGGGTTTGCGTTGTATTCGATACCGGCAGACGTTGCTGCCTTGCGGCAGATCATCGCCAGCGCGTAGATCGAGCCAAGCTGATATTCGTCAATTGCGCAGTTTCGCGCTAGGTTATCAATCGCCCCGCGCGGTGCTGCCATCATCTGCACCCTCTGATACATCGGCATCGGTAGATGTTTGCCGCGCCGGTAATCCTTCTTCTTTTTCATCGTTAAAACTCCGCCTTTATGCCGAATTTGTAGCCTCCCTTGATTCCCCAAGTTCCGACCGTCCAATCCTCATCGGCCATTGCGTCAGAATCAAAAACAGATTTTCCACCCTGAGCGACAACAGAGGAAAAATTCCCGCGCGCCATAAAAATGTCAGCAGCTTCCGCCGTGCTGAACATCACGCATAAACGGCGGGCATAGCCTGGTATCTGCTTAACGCAATGAACCGCTCCAAACTGCTGAAGCATGGCCACATAACCCTTTAGCTGGCCCGGTGTGAACTGCGGCAAAAGCGTTTGCAGGTGGTATGTCTGCGTCCCGATTTTGTCGCGCTTCTTTATTTCTTCCAACACAAGAAGCTCGCGATCGCTCAGTTTGTCTCGGATTATTTCGCGCATTTTTCGCCTCCCGTTTCGCCAAAGCTCGCCGCTTCTTTTTCGCCTTTTGCCAAAGCTCTCAAGTGCATCACTGCCTCACGTAAATCTACGGTTGTCGCACGCGGGCAAGGCATCGGCATGTGTTCGTAACCGTCCGGGCTGCGCCACTGGTTGTATGCTTCCAGCCTGTCTGCCAGCGTATGTAGTCTTTCATGCAGGCTCATGATTCAATCCTCCCGTATTTCTCAAACAGTGATTCAATGGCCTGCGTCACGCATTCGTTAAACGCCACAACGGCGGCCTCTAGTTCGGCGATGGCGGCATCGTCACGATAAACGCGAAACGATGCGAACTGCAAACCTTCCGGCAGTCGATCATCGAATGTCCCGAAGTCGCACCATTCGCGCCCGGTGCAGGATAGCTGCGCCTGAATCTGCCATTTGTAGGCCGTATCGTAAGAGCCACGAATCAGCGTGGCGACGTGCGTGGTCGTGTTCGGGCACTTGAGTTCAACAAGCCCGGAAGAACCCACAAGGCCATCCGGTGACGCTCCGAACCATGCAATAGACGGATGCTTGATAAAGCCGCACTCATCCACCATCACGCCATGTTCTACTTCGTACATGGCGCGAGCGACCGGCTCCAGCTCCGTCCCGCGTTCCATCGGTGCCGAGGTGTAGCCCTGCTGAATTTCGCCTGTCAGCCGCTCACAAATGATCTGCGACAAAAGAGCCTCGCGGCTCTTGCTGTCAGCCTTTTTGACCATCAGCGAAGCCACACGGCTGGCCGTGACGTGGCCGCACCGCGCCGCCATCCACTCAAGCGTTCGCTGATCCATTCTTTGCCTCCATCTCTTTCTTTAGCGCGTTCTTGGCTTTGACGATGATAGCCACGGCGTTTTTGTCGCCTTTAAGCTCGCGCGTCGCTGAAAGGTACTCTTCTTGCAATTCCGCCAGCGTTTCGCAGGTTTTCATTGCCTCGACCAAATCAAGCGCGCGCTCTTCGTTGGCGCTGGCCGTGGCGCGCTCTCCGTCCTCATCGTCCTGAGTGACGCCCATGAGAGCCGCAAGGCCATAGCGGCGGGCGTAGGTCATTGCCGAGCCGTAAGCCTGCGGGTCTTGCTTTGTTAGCGGCATGTCGATCTCAGAGCTTACCCACTCACCGGATGTATGCACCAGCACGGTTTCAAGCCGCAACCGTCCGGCGCTGTCGCCTACCGGCATTTGCATTACTGCCAGCGCGTTTTCACGCAGCGCATCTGTCACCGCGTCCCAAACCGCGCCTAGGTCGGCATAGCGGCTTTTCAGGTGCGAATTCTCCGCCGTCTTGATTGCCACGCCGACGCGCTGCTGGGCCAGCACAAAAGCCGCCAGAACATTCGCGAATTTCTCACTTGTTTTCATTTCGACACCTCCAGCCACCACCGACCATTAAAAGAGCCACGGAACACCACGCGGCGACCCATAGCGCGCAGCTCGCGCAAAACCAGATCCATATCATCAAAGTTCATTTTTCTGCTCTCCTGCTGCAATTTCTAAAGCCTTTCTGGCACAGTAATCATGGGAAATACTATATAAACGGAAGCCGGCTGCGGCTGCTCTTTCTTTTTCAAGAGAAACGCATATTTTTTTCACTTCTTCTTCGCTTGCGTTTGCCATTGCTTCCGCCATATTTTTAGGATTTAGCGGATCACAATCTAAAGTCGTAAACATAAGATCAATTACCCGACAAAAAGCCTTTTTTTTGTCAGAAACGCCAAGTTCTTCCATACCGTCATAGAACCGTTCCATGATGCCACCACATCCCATAAAGCGGCTTTCGCCGCTGTTTTTAGTAATCGCCCGGAACGCCCATGCGGACGTTTTCAATATCGCGCTCTTGCTCAGCTTCGGCCTGCGTTTTAGCGTGTTTGTACCAGTAATCGAAGGACTCGATTTTCATCATATCCAGAACAGCTGTTCCGTTTCCTTCGCTTGCGGCTTTCGCCAGCTTCGGCCAGAAATCATCAAGATCAGCATTCTCAATCGCAAGGGACAGGTTGTCAGGATCAAGCGGGTTGTAC
>CAYTAW010000326.1:0-4276 GCA_964435675.1 uncultured Bdellovibrionales bacterium | reverse complement strand
GGTGCAACGTCGGCGATTGCAACGGCGTGTGCACGCCAGTTTGCAGCGCGCGGAGATTCGCTGTATTTGGTGGCACGTAGCGCCGAAAAACTTGAAGTTTTGAAGGACGATTTAAGCGCGCGCGGCGCTGGCAAAGTGGAGTGTCGAAGCTGCGATCTCAATCGGGTTGAGGAGCACGAGGCCTTGTGCCGGGAGATACAGTCTTCGATTGGCGGAATCGATATCGCGTTCATTGCATACGGCGTACTCGGCGATCAAAAAGCCGGTCAGTTGTCGATGGAGGAGACGAAGTCGATCTTTCATACCAATTTTTTCTCAGTAGTATCGTTGCTAACCTTTCTCGCAAATGATTTTGAAGCCAAACGCAGCGGCACGATCGCGGTCATATCCTCGGTAGCGGGAGATCGCGGCCGCCAGAGCAATTATCTGTATGGCGCGTCGAAGGGCGCGCTGGATGTCTTTCTCGAAGGGCTTCGTAACCGGCTGTTTCCGGCCGGTGTGCATGTGCTTACGATAAAGCCGGGCTTTGTCGACACGCCGATGACTGCTCACATCAAGAAAGGACCGCTATTCGCCAAACCTGATGCAGTGGCGCGTGATATCGTGCGCGCGCTCAAGTGGAAGTTTAACACTGTTTATACGCCCTGGTTTTGGTGGCCAATCATGACGATTATTCGTAGTATTCCAGAAACGCTTTTCAAGCGATTAAAGCTTTAAGAAATTTCGGTTTCTATTCAATGGCGTCTTTTAAGAATGGATTTGCATGGGGTGCCGCGATAGTTGCTCTTTTGAGCGGCTGCGCGCTGCCGCGTCCCGCGACTGTTGAGACGCAAGATTTTGTTTCGCGTAAGGAAATAGTGCTTGCGCGCATACTTCGCGATGCTCAAAAGGACTATGGGCAGGGGCGCATGTTCGACGCAGAGCTGGAGCTGCGCCAAGCGCTGCTGCTCGCACCCGACACCACGCAAATTCAGCTCAATTTGGGGCGCGTGCTCGCCCGCAACGGTCAGATAGAAGAGGCACAGAAGGCTTTTGACGCCGTGTTGAAGCGCAGGCCCAAAGATGTGCCCACGCTCAATTTCGCCGGAGAGTCTTTTTTCGAGGGAGGAAAATTTGATATCGCGGAACAGTATTTTGAGCGCGCGCATCAGATCTCTTTAGAATTTGAAAAGGCGCAGATTCCCGATAAATCGGTAATTATCGATCCCGATAACGTTGACCGAACCCTTCGTAATTTGAGCACGCTTTATTTTCGAGACGGCAATCTTATTGACGCGCTGTGTATAATGAATGAGGCGTATGCCAAGCGTACGACTTTCGATAATTTAGCGCGTCTTGTGCGAGTCGAAATGGCGCTCGGAGACTACGCTAATGCCGAAATGCGCCTTACTACTTTCTTAGTGGCGAATCCTGGTTTCAGTGATGGGCGTTTCTACATGCTGCGCGCGCTCGCCCGTTTAGGTACCGACCAGCGCGAGAAAGCTATTGAAGATATCAAGGCGGCCCAAAAACGCGACGACACTATCGCTGAGTATGCAATGGAGCTTAGAGTCTTCGGAGAGATCTTAATCGTGCCGGAAGAGGTCGAGGGCGAGGAGGTCGAGGAGAGCGAAGATGATGGCGCGGGATTAGAGGAGTTTAAGCCGAGCCAACGATTGTATCTGCCGCTTACCGTGCTCCGTTTGTTTGATGAGTACCAAGAGCAGCTGCTTCTCAAGAGTGAATCGTAAGTAAGGAAACTTATGGGCCGTCCGGTTACCCCTTTTTGCGGTTGCGATGTTTTTGTTGTAAACGGCGCTGACGAGGTGCTGCTCATTCAGCGTGCGGATAATGGTCTGTGGGCGCTTCCTGGCGGGTGCCAAAATTTAGGGGAAACCGCAAAGGCGTGCGCGGTGCGCGAGTGCTTTGAGGAGTCCGGTATAACGGTTGAGATTGACGCATTACTCGGTGTATGGAGCTCCCAGTGCTACCCCTACATTCACTATCCTTGGAAGGATAACGAATTCACTCATATAGTCTTTGCGGCCCATATTACGGGAGGAAATGAAACTACCTCCGAGGAAACTACAGCAGTAGGTTGGTACGGTGAGGGGGCTCTGCCCCCCCTTTCAGATGGCCATAAAGAGCGTATAGGGTACTGCTTCCGTTGGCTCAGAAATAAGGCCATTGCCCCTTATTTTGAATAATTCACTCGCCGATAGCCAATTAATAGATGATTTAATGACGCTTTTCTCTAGTTATTTCAGGCAGTTAATTATTTGTAAAAAAAATGTCACAAAGTTGCACCCTTTTTGTATCAGGCGAATCTTATAAGCCAGAGAGTGTGAATTAAGGGAATCACAGGAAGCCATGCGTACAGTTAACGAACTCCACCTAGCGATATTAGAGAAACCGGCCATTGAGTGCGCCGATATAGAACAAGTCCTGGGCGATCTGGTCGACGGTGATTTAACGCCGAGCCTCGAAGGACGTATCCGTGAACATATTGAAGAGTGCGATTGCTGCCGTGAGTCGGAGCGCAGCTACCGCTGGGTGGTTAAGAAAGCAAAACTCCTTAAGCCAGCACCTCTTCCTGAAGACGTTTCGCGCCGCCTGCGCATGGCGCTTAACGAAAAGCTGGGACTCTCCTTAAATCTCGAATCCGAATAATAAGCATTAGTCAGTCAACCACGCACCCACACGACCTCTCGTGCTGCTGAATTGCGGCTCGAGGGGTCGTTTTTTTAGTGTGTCGCGCAGTTACTTCTTAATCTCGCCGACTTGAAAGATCAGATCTTATACGCCTTCTTCATCATTAATAAACATACGAAGGCGGCCCAAAATAACTTCTTTATGGAATGATAGTTCCTGCGCCCAGGCCGAGGTCATTACCGTAACCATGAGTGAACCATCTTTAAATCCCTCAGGGCGGGCGAAACGGGCTATGTCCTCGCCGACAATCTCTTTCCAGTGGAGCACAAACTTGTAGCGGTTTATCTGCTTATCAATGCCGCTACGGCCGAGCGCCTTGGAGAGAATTTCACCAATCTCTTGCGGCGCCGCGCTGCGTTTTATTAATTTCTTATGGGAATTCACTGATACAGGCCCGTTAGGTATGCAAATCAATATATATCGTACCTACTTGAATTGACTAATGGAAGGGGAATCGGCTGCTTACCGAGCGCATACGAAATATTCGCAGATAGCTAGGTTTATTTCATAATTATTGCGTATTTTCGCGCCCTCAGGAAACAAATTAGGAACCGATAGTTAATCCGCTGAGCGCTCGTTCCGATTCGCCTGAGAGCGTTATTGTAAGAGGTTTTTTCTCAGTGGCCCTGTTCGATCGAAATAGTACCCCAGGTCAAGGCGAACTCTCGTGTGATCAATGGTCAGTAGTTGGGCTGATTTTGCTTCTCATTTTCTTTTGCTCTCTCCCGGCGCGCGCGGCAGCCGAACAGTATACTATCTCGATCACTCAGAATAACGTGGCAAAAGCCGGAATAGAAATTTACGGAAACCACGGATTTAATACGCTTCCCGGCCGCTACACCGACAGCCAGGGAAAAATGGTTTTCGACACCGAGGATCTGGATAATCCAGCCGTACTCCCGGTAGTAACGTTCGTCGATCCGCAAGCGCTGCTGCGATTTGAGCCGGCGGAGATCGCGTTGACCCCCGCCAACTGCCCCGGGCGAGTTTGCGCAATCAAAGCGATCAATGACGGCAATGTACAGACACTCATTCATTGGAACTTTAATGCGAGCAATGGCGATGCTGCCGTAGATCTCCCCGTGGCAGTGCCTGGTTCTTACGCGCCGTGTGCGAAAAACACGGATGAAGACGGATACGTTTTCTTTCCAGTGAAAAAGACCACGTCGTCGTGCAACGATTTGAATAACAACACCAACGACAACTTCTACTCGGTGTTTCCGCAAAGTCCTCCGGGAAAAACATGCGTATTTTCGACTAATTTGCGTTTGAAATTCCGCACGTGCGCCGACTCGGTTAAGTACGGGCAAACAACCGTACGCTGCAGCGATCAGCCGAACCTTCCGCCGTCAGCGAGCACCACCTATCAATTCGTCGTTCAAACCGACACAGGAGCGGGGGTATCAGCCGTTGAATTTTCAGGAAATCAGGGAATCAATTCGATTAACTCGCGAGTGACTGACTCGCAAGGCAAGTGGTCATTCAGCACTGCTCAAATAGGTGCTGCCGCGAACACCGAATTTACGGTAATCCCAATGGGCAATTACCAATTCTATCCCCGATCGTTAACGATCAAGCCGAACAC
>CAYTAW010000325.1:0-4283 GCA_964435675.1 uncultured Bdellovibrionales bacterium | reverse complement strand
GAACGACACAGGGGCGAACCTCTTGCTACCCATATCGAGGTGTCGCGGCGGGTCGGAGATAATCTGGCGACGCTTGCCTACCTTCCGGCGCTGCAATTGATACTCGGCGAAATCCGCGGCGCGATTCCAGGTGAGGGAAAAATCGCCAGATCGTTGACTATCGGAATCGACGACGCTCACGTGCTGACTGTTCTCGGCGAAAATTGTCATCAGGTGCAAGTCGGGCTCGAAAAGGGCGCATCGCTCAGCCGCAATTCCAATTCAGGCAGCGCCTGTGACTTCCAATCTCTGGAAATCGAGGGGGACCTTCCGCTGAATGTCCCCACCCACGATCGTCCGGACCTTCTGATTATCGGTGAAAAACTCACCGGCATCACTCCGGAGAGAATAGCAGAGTGGTCGCGGCGCAATCTAGCGGAAGGCGCAATTGTCATCGCGCTTCATCCCAGCGGTTCACCGCAGCCGGGGTCGCTCCCTCACGCACGAAATTTTCTTGGTGAAGCTCCGGATCGCAATCCAGCGTTTTCTCTGATCGATTTTCTGGGTGGCGACGCCCGCCTTTACCACACGCACGTTAGGCTTACCGCCACTCCTGAAAACGGCAAGCTGTTCTCCTCCTATCTTCATGGAAATCTTCGCGCTGACGCGCTGCTGCAGACAGAGCGGCTGCAGCTCTACATGCGACGTTGGGTAGAAGGCGCAGACGGTTGCGGCATTATTGTGCCGTTCGACATTGTGATATCGCCCGTCAACGAACGTCCGATGATTGTGCAGTCGATTGCAAGTACAAGCCGCGATTTCTATTCGCGCGTTGAAGCCGGAAATTCAGTTACTACGATCGAATGGCAGTCAGAATTAGCAAACGATCCTCAGGTAGTTCCAATGTGGCTCAAAAATCAGGCCAGGGATTCCGTCACCAATATGCTGACATCGATTGGACAAAAGGGCGCTTTCCGAGCGGCTATAGAAACAATTGAATCACGTTCGCTTCCTGCGGCCCTCGCTCAACTATTCAGGGACGAATCGTTTATTCCGCCGCGCACGCTTCTACGCGGCATTTCGGCAGCGTCGTGCGCACACTATTGGGCAACGCATTGCGATATCGCTAAATTAGGGTTTCACCTGAACCGATTTCACGAATATGCCCTCGTCGTTTTTAAAGAGACGCTCATTTGGCAAAGACCATCCGCCCAAATCTGCGAGATCTATGGCCTTCCGAATATGGTGGTTACCGCGTTGCAGCGAGAACTGCCCCGGCTACTTGCCTCTCATACCAGCGCACGAAGTCCAATCGCAGAGCCGATCCCGCCTTCTCTCTATTCTAAGCAATTGATGTTCTCATGGCTGATCGAAGACTCGCAGCTGTCTTCTTCATCGACTGCTCCGCGGCATCTCGCGCATGCAACGGGCGAAGAGATTTTTTATGACGTGAACAGCTTCCTTGATCCGGCAATCAGAATTAAGAGGACGGTTATCGGTGAGGATACGGTAGCGGCTGCCGGCGTTTTCGCTGATGACCCCGTAGAGGAATCTTTGTCCGCCGAGGAAGGGAATTCTTCGACAAGGGTTAGCAGCGATGAATTAATGAAAAATCCAATTTTCAAACAGCACCTGTTGTCGCTGCGGCGGGAACGAGACCGCGAGCGCGAGACATGGCCGAACCCCGCTCTCGAAAGCTCTGATTACCGTCCGCGTTCACACAATTCTCTTACGATGCTTCTCAGTCAATACGCTAGAGCTCCGCTCCTGACCCGAGAGGAAGAAGATAGTATTACCGGAGACATAGTCTCATTCCGAAACGGGTGGCGGCAGGCGATCTTGGAAACTTCATTCGCACAGGTGGAGGCGATTGGATATCTGGACACTTTCTTAGCTCATCGCGGGCGGGTTTCCCGCCTTTTTTCACTTCCTTCGCGCATAGGGGTGACCGAATTTACCAAGGAGATCGAGCGCGTCAGAAAGGAATTGCTTCCGCATGGGCAACTTCTCGGTGACTCCAAAACACCTTACGAGAGTCTGCAACCCGTTCGTGCTCAAGTCGTCGAACTACTAGAGCGAACCCCCCTCAATCACCGCATCTTAAAGGATATCGAATACGAACTCCGCGCGCTGTGTCGTGACCGCCAGCAGTATCGGGGTCAACGCCATCTGCTTCCCGATTCCGCCGACGAACTGCTCAAACGGTTAGATTCGGCGTCCGAAATGGAAGCGCTCTGGCACTATAAAAAAGAGGTCTTGATGGAGCACAATCTCCGCCTCGTGATTTCTATCGCTAAAAAATATCGACACCTATCAAGATCATTGACCTTTGAAGACTTGATTGATGAAGGGGTGGCCGGACTTTCACGCGCCGTGGATAAGTTTGAGCCCGCCATGGGCAATAAGTTCTCGACCTACGCTACGTGGTGGATACGGCAAGCCATTACACGCGTTCTTGCCGATACGGGCAGCGAAATTCGCATCCCCGTGCATCAAGCGTCGGCTCTTTCCACATTGCGCCGCGCCTCCTTTGATTTACGCGCTAAACTAGGACATCGTCCCACCAACGAAGATCTTGCTGAAGAGACGTCCATTCCAATAGAGACGGTTGAAATCTTACGCCCATATCTGAATCACTTTAGGTCGCTGCAAGCCCCGATAGATAGTTCCGACACTGAGGGCGCCGAATTTAGCGATTTTTTAGACGACAAGGATGCGGACGTTTTGGCGGATGCGGATCGTAGATTAAACCAGGGGAATCTAGAGCGCATACTCCCGCTGCTCCTTCCGCGCCAGCGTCAAGTTATGAATTATCGTTTCGGACTCGGCTTAGCCGAAACAAAGGATGCACTTGGAAATCTCTCATTCGTTGCCGATCCTTCATTGACTGGAGTGGAACTAACCCTCGAACAGTGCGGACATCTCTTTTCAATTTCGCGTGAGCGCATCCGGCAGCTCGAAGCCAGAGCTCTCGAAAAATTAAACGGGTACGAGCCGCTCCTAAAAGCTGCGATAGAGAAAGTTGAAGAGCGTTTCAATAACCCCGAAGATGTCGATCCGCGATTAACGCTTCCTATCGCTCAACTCGGCTTGAATGAGCGCTTTACCGGAACGATTTACGAACAGGGATTTTTCATCGTCTCGCAGATCCTTTCGGTTGATCCCGATACTTTTCTCCTCACGGGCAACGCTGATATTATACGTAATTCGATAATCGCGGCTATGGCCGATATCGGATACGTCTACCGTGACGGTAAATGGCAGGACGAGCGTATGCTCTAGCGCCTGTTCGACAGCAAGATATCTTGAGTGCCCGTGAACATACGCGCGCTTCCATCTGCATTCACCATTCGTCCGATCTCGCTGCGCGTCTGACTATCCAACAATTCCATGGCGGCTTGGCTCATGATGCGCGCGGCAGGGACTCGCAATCTTATATCCGAATTCCATCCCGGACGAACGCGGTCGAGAAGGCCCGCAAGCTCGAAGTATTTTGCTGCGGGCTCAGCTATAACCGGCGGTGTAAAAAGCAACTGTACCGCCTCACTCCGTTCCCGCGTTTGGCTATTGAGCGCGTACATCATAAGACCCGATGAGAGATTAGAACCGCGCAACAAAAGCCCGTCAAATACTCCACGCTCCTTTACAGGAAGGCGATGGGGGATCTCGCCAACGATCGCTATCCAATCCGCATCAATTGCACGCCCCGATAATCTAATTGCATATGAAACAGGGGTCTCAGTAATCGTTAGCGTATAATCTGGCACCGGCAATTCACGGCGGTAGCTGGGATGCAGCTCCTCGATATGAAACTGACGAGCCGTGTACCGCTCGACCGTGTCGATGATCCCATTTATGAGCTCTGGTGCTTGGGGCGAAACGATTTCCAGGTAGCTACGCATTAACCGCTCATCGACGCCAAAAAGCGCAAAAAACTCGCTCAGCTTATTGGCGCGCACGATCGCGCTGAAATTCGGGATAGTCGTATAGTCGGGCGCCTGGAGTTCGGTGCACACTTGATAATACAAATCGCCGTCGGCGCCGCCTCCTTCTACGCGAGCGGTGGTTAGCACCGTTTCGTTGCGGTTCCGTGAGTTCAATGAAAACGCCTGTGGATTATCCGTCAATAGATCGATAACGCCCGTTTCATTTGCATCGGCGAGATCGCCTGCCGGTCAGAAAACGACTCCCAGTCTCCTATTAATGGCACGATATATGATTCGTCAGTGGCGACCGTCTCTTGCTGCACTGGCGGAATCGCAATCAGCTCTGGCGGCTCAGACTTGGGCAGATCTCCCTTCAGG
>CAYTAW010000324.1:3456-4296 GCA_964435675.1 uncultured Bdellovibrionales bacterium | reverse complement strand
GCTCAGGCGGTATTTTTGATGCGTTCGCCGATCGGCATGGCGTTAAATCCGATTTCACGCACGCTAAAAATTCCCCTTTTAGGAGGTGTCGGAATTGATGAATTCACGGCGGCGAATCAATTTGCATTTCGTGTTTGGTCGAGTGCGAGTTATGAAGGCGAACATTACGCCCGTGCGTTTCGTAATAAGGGTTTCCGGAAAATAGCTCTGATTACCGCGGAAGATGAGTGGACAAGCGCAGTTTCAAAAGCATTTCGTAGCGCAACTGATCGTGATGGGCCTGAAATAGTTTTTGATCAAAGCGTAACACCGCAGGAGCAGGACTTTCGTACATTGCTCCTGCGCCTCAAGGCAAAAAATCCTGATGTTGTTCATGTAAATTTAGGATTGGCGCAAATCGGGCTCTGTCTGCGCCAAGCAAGAGAGCTGCGCATTTCTGCCGTATTCTATTCAAATTTTTGGGTATCCAAAAAGGATGTGCAGTCGGTTGGCGCCGAAATCGTCGAAGGCGTTCGATACTTTGAAATGGATACTGATTTGCCGGTTTTTCGTGAGGCACTTAAAACGAAATTCAATTCCCAGCCTTCTGGTGCGACGTTGAGCGCTTACGCTGGAATGATGCTCTTACTCCAGGCCGCGGATGGACTGAGCGACCTCGGAAGCTCGTCATTATATCAAGCACTCATGGAGCAGAAAGTGCTTCGAACCCCCGATAGGATCTATGAGATTAAGGATAGAACTGTCGTCTTTCCTCTCGCTGAAAGAATTATCCACGGCGGAAGAGCGGAATTTATCACTGCACCGAAAATATAACTCCGAGTTATTTAGAGAAGACACGGC
>CAYTAW010000324.1:0-3446 GCA_964435675.1 uncultured Bdellovibrionales bacterium | reverse complement strand
ACGGCTCAGTAGGTTCTCGACGAGCGTATTATTCGCTGCAGCATAAATTTGCGGGACGAGATTTGGCACGTTGTCGTGTTCATACAGAGCCCAAGCGATAGTGGGGGGGGCGGTTAAAGCCTCCGGCACATTTTTGACTCTCGTCTACAGTTGACTCAACGTATGATTGAAACAGGGTGAGACCATAAGTTGCTGCTTCGAGAGCATTCTGTCGAGCCTTAGGAGTAGCTCCACTGCAGATACAAAAAAGTCAGTACTCCCACATGAACTGAACCTTTGGCGGTGTAAAATCTATGTCGATATCATTCGGTTTACCGCTTCGCCATAGAAAACCGAAGTAGGAGGTCCTGTGAAGACTCGACTTTGAACGTGCTGTTGCAACAACTTCCGCGGGCGTCGCTTCGACAATTAGGAGAGATTTCGAGACGTCATCGCTGGTAAGTGCCGGGAACTGCGCCAGGCACTCGTCCTTAATACAGGAGTGAAGGCTCCCTGGTGCGGCTTGTAGGATGTCCCCCCGTAACCGTTCAAGCAGCTTATAATCTTCGAACTCCTTGAGCTGTTGCGTCCCGCCTCCAATCCCGAACCGAACGTGCATTTCTCCGAGTGGAATCAGCCGGATGTTTGTCGCCCGCAAAACCATGAAGGGAAAATGTTTTATCCAAGTGGAATTCGCGACCAGGACCGAGAGAACAACTATCCCTATGGAACTATAAATCAGCCAGCGTGGCATAAGTGACCCTGTAACCAGTGGAATCAGGTACTACAAATGTTATTGGGCTTAGCAACTAAGGAGTTACCTATCCCTCTAAAAATTGTTTCAAAGAACATTAAAAATAGGGGATCTCCTGCTGAATCGTTGCCCATTGCTTGTGAGCGAAGGTGTCAGCAGGAACTTTTTGATCTTATTTACAAGTCTGATCTTTCCTAAAGGCCCCTAAGAAAGCTGGGATGCACCAATAGAGGTGGCTTTTGTTCTTTCTACATTATTCAAGCGGAGTAATTTGCGCTCGAATAAGGCCTGATTATTAATGAAACCGCCAGCATCCTGAAGGCGATAGCATCGTTGAACCAACGACCATGCTGAGTCGGGCACGAACAGGGGACGACCGAGTTGACTAGGACGGCGAACCGGATTCTACTATGTAATAGAAATACTTCAGGCTTTAACTCGTAAGTCATCATGTTTTCCGACCAGGCTCCAATTCTCGCACCCGATGCGAAGGTTCGGCCGTCTCCAGAATTTGAAAAAATCTTGACTGAGTCGCTCGACACCTATTCCAGAGATCTGAAAGGTATCGCGGCGCGTATGCCCGAGAACTGTATCGTTTACCTTGCCTATCAGGGTATTAAAGCGGTGCGTGCGCATGGCACCTTCACGGAGGGGCATAGTCATAAGGAATTTGTTTTTATGCGGCACGCTTTGTCCGGAGAGATGGGCAAAGTAATCCACATCAATCTGCACGTGGATGCGCGCCAGAATCCGGTTCATGAAATCGGACTTGACTTTTTTGGCCGCGAGACAGCAGGAGATGCTGAAGTCTGTGTTTTTCGCTGCTATGTTCGGGCGGGTGCCGGTCCGGTCAATGCGGAATTGGCAAATCTTGCGAGCATAAAGCAAGCCATGTTGCAGCTTGATGGCGGGGAAGCTGAAAAGTGGAGATCGTTCAGCGGACTGACGGTAACCGGTCAATATTCTGAAGATCCGGTCTGTGTCACCGCTGTGTCTCATGAGAATTATGAGAGGATGAAATTGTTGCAGATTAAAACAGAGAACCCTGAGGATCTCGCGAGAGCTGTGGTGGAGGAATATGGCTCATTATTCCTACCGTAGCTGCGACCACTTTCGATAGCGGGCTGCCCCCCCTTTTTTTTGCCTCTAGCGTGTACGCATTCTCTTCAAAATAATAAGCCGATTAAAGTCGAAGAGTTCTGGTTGGCTTGAGCCAAAATGGCTGCTGCGGCGTTTTGCACGATCGAATTTCTGCTCATGTTTGTTACTTCTGCAGCAATATCAATGTCCACGATCCTGGACTCTGCAGCGTGTACATTTGACAACCTAACTTGAGATACGGATGTTGCAACATCTATTCGAGATACAAACGCACCAATTTTACCGCGCTGAGTACTGAGTTGATCTATTTTGCGGGTAAGCATCGGCAGTGCTTGACGCGCGCCTTCAGTGCTAGAAAGTGAAAAGTCCAACAAAGGCGCAGTACCAGAAGTCGTTATTCCCCTTAAGACAGAGATGGTATCGCCTAACTCATTTGCAGTAACCAAATCATAAACCCCATCATTATTTAGGTCTCCAGCAGATATTCCTCTTGCGCCATCACCCGAAGCATATGTCACGGCAGCTGCAAAACTACCATCTGTTTGAGCAATCAGGATCTCGGCGGAGTCACTTCCTAATCCAGCAACCGCTAGATCGTCTCGACCATCTCCATTAAAATCTGCACTAATCACATCACGGGGGGATGTGCCGGCTGAAATGATACCGGTTGATGCGAATGTTCCATTTCCGCTACCGATAAATACTGTTACGTTATTGGAATCTCTATTTGATGCGGCTAAATCGATTAAACCATCACCGTTAAAATCGCCAGCAGTTACAGAACGCGTTACCAATCCACCAGAAGCATATGAATTAGTTAAAGTGAACCCACCACGACCATTTCCGATATGAATACTGACCGTGTTGCCAACAAAGTCAGCTGTGGCTATGTCCAAGTTACCGTCTCTATTGAAATCCTCACTAATGACAGTAGTAGCGCCGTCCCCTGAGGCAATTGATGTTGCGGCGTTAAAAGTGCCGTTTCCTTTTCCTAGAAAAACACTGAGTGAATCGGTTGCTGAATCTGAAGTTATCAGATCCATCTTGCCATCGTTATTAAAATCTCGACTTATGATTGAAAATGGATCGACACCCGCAGTCGCATACGTCACCCCCGCGGCAAAACTTCCATTTCCTCGTCCTAGAAAAACGCTTATACTTGCGGCATTTGAGTTTGTTGCTGCCAAATCAGTAATTCCATCGCCATTAAAGTCTTCGCTCGTTAGTCCAAATGTTTGATCACCTGCGGTAAGAGTTGCTCCCGTAGAAAGATTACCGTTCCCATCTCCAAAGAAGATACTCACTGAATCGCTACCGGCATTCGTACTTGCCACATCAGCATTCCCATCACCGTTGAGATCGGTAATTATTGACATTTTGGGCGTGGTCCCTGCAGCAGTAGATGCTGCGCTAGAAAAGCGCCCGGTACCATTTTCTCCACCTAACGTGCTTTGAAAACCGCCATCGACTCCTCGCCCCGACTGCAATCGTAATTCTGCATAATCAGAGCTAAGAACATTTTGCCCATTAAATGTGGTTGTATTAATAATCCTCTGATACTCTGATTTTAAGTTTTGAGCTTCTTTATCGAGTGCTCCGCGTTGCGTAGTGC
>CAYTAW010000323.1:0-4296 GCA_964435675.1 uncultured Bdellovibrionales bacterium | reverse complement strand
CTACTATACCACTATCGACGAGATGTCAGTCGATATCGCCAAAGTGACGCACGAAAATAAAACAAGCTATCATCTTAAATTCGGCAAGGACGGTATGTATAAGTCGATGAGCTCGTCGCAGGTCGAAGATATATTCTTCGCAATTGAAGAGCTGGGTCGAAACGCAAATCTTGCGCAGCTTAGCAAACTACTCGATTCAATTGATCTCTAGCGGTCATCGGCAATTTTTTCAGCGACTAAGGCGCTTCGGATTGAGTTTCTAAAAATAAACCTCTTTCTTTTTAGGGACTTACGACAACTCCGTAAATACTTGGTCTTATTTCAGAAAGCTCTGCATCTATACCCGTAGAATAAAAGAGCTCCATGGGGGAGCGGTTTTTAAAATTTTTAGGTCTCCAAGGAAGAGGTTGACCATGGCAAGCATAATCGTCATTGAAAATGATGCATCTCCATCGCAGCTTTCAAAAGCAATTGAAAGCGCTAAGTCGATAACTGATGACGTAATCGTCGTTGGCGACAACCGTTCGCAGCTTGAGCTTAGCGGATGCTCCCTTATCAACCGCTCAACGCACACGTCATTAAGCGCAGCCATTCGCTCCGCTGCCCGTCAAGCACGAAACGCAGCGATCGTAATCGCCGACGCGCGCGCAACTTCATTCTCAGCGCTTAAGAGATTTAATGATTCAGCCACGCTCAACGCGAGCGCGCAGCTCGAACTTGCCTCCGCCGATATCGGCGGTGAACTTGTTCAGCTTCCGCTTCTCTGCCAAGAGAACATCGTGGCGATCGTCGGATTGTATCCACAGCTTCCGCTTCAAGTTTATCGCGCACAGCGAGAATTAATCGAGAGTCTCGACGGCGACTTCGCCACAGGCATGTCGTTTGGTCTCGCGCTGCTGATTAAGGCGATATCCGATAATCGCGAAATCTCCTATCAAGAAGAGTCTCTGCGAGTCGAGTCGAAATCGAACCTCAAAGATGTCGTGTTCATCTCCGATGCAGAGCGCGCTCACGCGCTGTCGTTGGCGGTTGCATTAAACAACATCGAGGATCTTTTTCCCCGGCATGCATGGAATGAGCACCGCGAAGAAAGCGCCGCTGCGGCGTACCACTCGCTCGCGGCCCTTTTTGTACGTCTCGGCGACACGCAGTCTGCTGACGACTGTCTGCAACTCAGCGATTCGCTCGAAGATAGTCCGCGCTCGCTTGCGCTCAAAGGACTCATCGCCAATTCAAAAGGCGAAGTGCTCGGCGCAGTCGCCAACCTCGTTTCGAGCTTACAGCAGTACGAAACCAGAAAGCGTAACAACGGCCAGCACTATTTGACCTTCTTGCCGAAGGATATCGAGAACATTAATTCGAAACTTCTCGCCGGCTTGGAAGCGTTGAATAAGCGCGAAAATTCGACGGCGTTCAATCATTTCGCCGAAGCGATTTTTAACTTTGATGATTTCTACTCCACCTACGGCGTAGACAAAATTAACAAGAGCGCCACGAATTAGTTTTCGCTTCAAAGCCAGGTAAGATAGCGAAAACTATTCTGCCGTAGCCGTAGCTGCGAAGGCGAATTTTTTTCGATCGCCATAACTGCTGATTAAATTAAGATCGCGAGGATGGAAGCTTACTCGAGAGCGGACTTCCCCCCCTCGTTTGCAATCACTTTTCCTGACAGACTCTGGGAGAACTACTCCGTCCACGACAACGCAGATAAGAATTGCCCATATCAAGCGCCTACGGTAACAGCTTCTTTTCTTGGAAAGAGGGATTAGATACACGTCGGCGCTGCGGGCGGGGAGTCCTGCTTCGGGATGGCGCTTTGAAAGCGCGCGGAAACCTTCAAGCTCTTTTGCCCCTCCACTCATCTCCGCATACCACATGCGATTGACAGGCTTCTTCGGCAGCTTATAAACCAGCTCTATCGTGTATCTATGGTAAGGATCGATCGCGCAAAGCTTTTAAAAGTTTCCGGAAATGAGCTGAATTTATAATTAAATTTCGCGCACTATCGCCCCACACAGCAGCTGACGCACCATGCGATCGAGGTGTCAGAAGCACGTCTGAGAATTACCAGCGAGACTGCGGGCACGGTAAAAATCGCGCTGGAATGACGCGCCCTGCAAACGCGATAAATACGCCACATACTGCTCACCGAAAAAGCGAATCAGGTTGAACGAAACGAAATTGATCAATTGAAATATTGCTCTGCTGGGAAACTCATCGCTGCCGGCGGGATGAATTGCGGAGACAATTTTCTCGATTTTGCCTTTCGAACCGTGATCGAGGTACCGCTTTTCTTTTCGATTGAGCGGCCGCGTGATATTGCGCCTATCGTCATCGATTCGCGCCTCGCTTGCAGCCAGTGGTGCAAGGGATTTCAGGCTGAGATAAATACTCGAGAGTAGATACTCGCCTTTCGATTCAGCCGGCAACCGGTGCTTTTCCATCCACCACTGATATTTCGGCGTGAGCGGCGCAGAAGGATCGGCGAGAGCAAAAAGCCTATCGAGCGAATCAATAACGTGGCGGAGCGTCTCCCCGATTTCGCCACGACGTGTAGCAGGCCGACTAATGTCGGCGCGAGTGCCGACAATGGCGAGTTCACGATCGTCATCAATCAGCGGATGCCCAGGATTGAGAGGTCGATCGGTCAAAACTTGTCGAGAGACCCACTCCGCGAGCGGAGCGCGCAGCGTGGAATATTCACCCGCATAAGACTGCAATTCATCATAAGCTTGATTTAGGGTAAGTGCTCCGTCATTAGGCGCTCGACGTATAGGCGGAGAAAACAACATTCGCCTTAATGTAAACTACGCGTGTTTGCCCAATCAACCGCAATCGACGGAGCGAAAACTCGTGTATCTACTACCAATTAGGGCGTTTTTTTACGGCTTAGTTCGTCAAGAAGGATGGCTAAACCGCCGATACTGCAAGCAAGGCCTGTTTGTTAGGGGGAAATAATGGTGACCGTTGATAGATCACTGCCGATCTTGGTGGTAAATGCGCATATTACCGTGCGAAAGGTCTTAAGGACCTGCCTAGTGCAGCTTGGTTTCGAGAATATCATCGAGGCCGAAAGCGAAGAGAAAGCACTCGAAGAAATCGGCACGCAGCAATTCAATCTGGTCATTTCCGAATGGGATTTTTCTAATAAGGAGGGGGTCGACCTCCTCAATCACATGCGCAGCGATGAGAACCTAAAAAAACTTCCGTTTCTTATGCTGACATCCAATCCAGAACGACAGAAGATTATTGAGGCGGTCAAGGCTGGGGTTTCCAACTATCTGGTAAAGCCATTTACACCTGATCAGCTCGAATCAAAACTTGATGTGATTTTCGGGCCGCGCTAACTAATGCGAATTTGATTATCGATTTCGGAAATGACCCGTTTTCTTCCGGCGGCGCCAGACGGCGATCCGAGTCGGCGCTTCCCGTCCGCGGCCAGTCTCTCACCACTTCAGGAGGCAGCCATAAACCCCAGTCATTAATGGGGATCTATGACATTTACGCCCACCAATGCTAGTATCGGCGCGATGTCGGATCGGCTCATTCAGGGCAAAGTAATTCAGTTTTTTTATGGGCTGCTCTGCCTTTTTGGATTGGTATATCTATTTCGCGGCGAGCTGAACCTCTGGCATCCCTCGGGGCCGATAATTCTCCCCTTCCTCTATTGGCGCCGCATACTTCTCGGTTCCGTGATTTTCTTTGCCACTATATGCGCCGGGAAGCGCGCTCTTCCCGGACCGGTGCCGCTCGGCATGGCGTTAGGCGGTATTGCTCTGGTATTTTTTTCGGACTGGCTCGATAACCCTTACTCGCTTCTTAGAGGCCCGAGCATTCGCGGCGAAATTATTCTCGGCGCGGCAATCTCTGCATTTTTTCTTTACCGACGCAAAATTTCATTCGTGTATTTTTTTGCAATCGCGGCAATGGCGGCGCTCTTTCTGATCTTCGTATATGCGGCACACGGCGGGTTGATTTTCAGCGATGACCATCCGGTATTTCTGCAGCGCTTGATACTGTTGAAAAAAAACTTCCCGTCAATTCCTTTCTATAATCCACTCTGGAACGCCGGGATCGATCAACGTGATTTCTTCGCGACCGGCTCCCTCAATGTTTTTCTGCTCCTCGCGCCGCTGATCTACCTTTTGGATCTTTCTACATACTACACCCATTTAGTTGGCGTGCTGCTATTCTTCATCGTTCCAGGCGCGGTCGCTCTGAGCGCCTATGCATATGATCGCTCGCGCCTTCAATCCGCAATTGCTGCCGTGCTTGCCGTTTCAAACAGCCTACTCT
>CAYTAW010000322.1:0-4296 GCA_964435675.1 uncultured Bdellovibrionales bacterium | reverse complement strand
CGTCTGGCTCGTGGTCGGAACGTACGGGCTTACCGTGTTTGGAACTTTTCTCACTCGTTCCGGTGTGGTGCAAAGCGTGCACGCCTTTGCTTCGACGGATATCGGCTGGATTTTTCTCGTCTACCTTGGGCTGATTTTTGGAGTGACGTTGATTGCGACTTTGTACCGGCGCACCGAACTGCGCTCGGAGCGCCGCATAGAGAGTCTTTTTTCTCGCGAAGCTGCATTCCTGCTTAATAATTTAATTTTTTTGAGCATCTGTTTTGCGACATTGTGGGGCGTTCTTTTTCCGGTGCTTTCGGAGTGGGTGACTGGCACCAAGCAGACGATCGGCATCCCTTTTTTCAATGCGGTAAATATTCCGCTATTTCTCTTATTAATTTTCGTAATGGCGGTGGGACCGCTGATTGCCTGGCGCAAGGCCTCCCCGGCCCAGCTCCGTAAAACATTCTTGCGTCCCTTTTTATTCTCATTGTCGGTGGGGATTATTCTAGCATTGGCCGGAGTCGAAAATTTTTATGCGCTGCTCGCGTACTCGCTTTCGTTTTTCGTTTTCTTGACGGTGATTGGCGAGATTTATCGCGGCGCGAAGGCGCAGAGACTGGCGCGCGAGTCCGAGGGCTCCTTTCCACGTGAAGTTACCACACTCCTGCGCCGTCACCGCCTCCGGTATGGAGGATATTTGGTGCACCTCGGTGTAGCGCTCTGCACGGTGGCGATTACCGCGTCGATGACGCATAAAATTGAGCGGGATTTCGCGCTCGCGGCCGGAGAGTCGTTTGAAGCCGGCGCATTCCGCTTTACGCTGCGCGGATTGGAGAATATCGAAGACGAAAACTACGAGGCGTTGCGCGCGCTGGTGCAGGTGGACCGCCGTAGCAGCGGCGATTCGGTCACCGTGCTCATGCCTGAAATGCGCGTCTATCTACGAAACAAAGAAACAACGATGGAAGTCGCGCTGCATGTTGGCCTTCTTCAAGACGTGTATGTCGTTGTCGCCGGACTCGATGATTCGGGTAAGAAGGCGGCGCTGAAGCTCTTCATTAATCCTTTGCAGGTTTGGCTCTGGATCGGGGCTATCGTCATGGTAGTCGGCACCGTAATAGTGTTGATTCCGCGGCGATCGGGAATTTTAGAAAAAATCGAGCTTCCCGGCAGCGCCGTAAGCGCGCAATAATAACGTTCGATGGGATTTACGATGGCAGCGGTGGTTTGTTTCATGTTTAGCGCGGCGGTGACTTGGTTCATTTTGCGCCCGCACTTCGACGCTGAGCAAGTTGCGACGACCGGCGCAACTGATACTTCGCTTGCCGATCAGCGTGAGCGCTGCATTCAAGTGCTCAAGGATTTAGAACTCGATCTTGCGACGGGAAAAGTCAGCGCCGAGGAATACGCGCGCATGCGCGCTTCGGTCGGGCACGAACTGTTGGGTATCGTCGATCGCTTGAAAAATTAATCAATGACAGCAGCGAAACGTGAATCAACAGAACAGCGGACGGCGAAGTTCTCCGGCTTGTTCGTAATTGATCGTGTGTCGAAAGAGATTGATAAAGCTCCTATTCTTCGCAGAGTTTCATGCGCGTTGGAGACGGGCGAAAATGTTCTGTTACTGGGGGCAAATGGTGCGGGAAAATCGACGCTGCTGCGCATTTGCGCGGGAATCATGCGCGCGACTTCGGGCGGTGTGCGGCTCGCTTCCCCTTCGCGCCGTGTCGAGGCGAGTGAAATCGGATACGCCGGACACCAGCCGATGCTGTATGGCGAGCTAACGCTCGGTGAGAATTTAGATCTCTTTGCCGCGCTGGGAGAAGTCTCGCGCCGCGCGTTGAGAGAATCGATTGCGCGCTGGCAGCTCGAACCTCACTTGAGAAAGCGGCCGGCTCAGCTTTCTAAAGGGCTATTGTCGCGAGCCGCACTGTGCCGCGCATTCTCCCACAAACCGCAGTTTCTTTTTCTCGACGAGCCGACATCAGCGCTCGACCAAGCATCATGCGATATTTTTATCGAGGAAGTTGCCGCGTTACATTCGTATCACCAATCTAAATTAGTTACCCTGATAGCGACGCATGATTTGGCGCGCCTTGGTGTGTTGGCCGATCGCGTTATCGTTCTCAGCGGCGGCGAGCTTATTCATGATTCCAGGGACGGAACCGATGCGAGTGAAAAGACCGCTGTAATCAAGCGGAGCGTAAACGTTTATCTGACCCACAATCGATGAAAGCATTTTTTGTATTGTTGAAAAAAGAAGTGATGCAGGAGATTCGTGCCCATGAAGTTACGGTGGTCGCCGTGTCATTATCGCTTCTTTTGAGTGTGCTTTCAGGGATCGGTGTGCAGTTTGCGCTACTCAATCCGGCGCAAATTTTAAAGATTGCCCCGATCTTTATTTGGCTGACATTTCTTTTTTCGGCGACTGCGGCGCTCGGGAGGAGCTATGACGGCGAACTACAGTTTGGCGGTATCGATGGTCTGAAACTTAGCGGCGTTGCGCCGGTCACGGTGTATCTAACTAAAGTAATCGTCTCCACCGGATTGCTCTTTCTCTGCCATGTGTTTTCATCGTGCGCGCTGATGGTTTTTCTCGATTTGGCGCTTCCCGAACGCTGGCCGCAGTTTCTGATAATTTCGCTCGTCACGGTGACTGCCTATGCGGCGCTCGCGGTGCTCTTTTCGGCGGTTGCCGCGGTTTCCCGGCTCAAGGCGCTTATTCTGCCGCTGATTCTCTTCCCGCTTCTTTTCCCCCTTTTTATGGCCGCGCTTGAGTCGACTAACCAGCTGCTGATTGAAGGGTATTTCGAAGTGACCTCTTTTTGGTTCAGCTTAAGCCTCTTGTTGATGATCATTTATGTAATGCTTGGCTTCAATTTGTACGGTTTTGCCGTCGAAGAGTAGTGGCACCTTCGTGACTCGATTTTATAGAGCGAAGCGGCTATGCTAGTTCAGCTGGAGATGCGATGAACGATCTACCCAAAAAATGCTCGAAATCACGGTGCGGCTTTTATACGCTGCTTGCGCTCTGCGCGGTGTTGATAGGCGTCTGCAATTATCTGGTATTCATGGTTGTTCCGAATGAGCGCACCATGGGGCCGGTTCAACGCATCCTTTATTTCCACGTAGGCAGCGCGTTCGCTTGCTACTGCTCGGCGGCGCTCGTGCTCACGGGCGGCCTGTGGTACCTCGCTTCGCGCGAGGAGCGGGCCGATCGACTTGCCGAGGCCGCTGGTGAAGTCGGCTTGGTCTTCTGTTCGATGGTTCTTTTCTCTGGAATGATTTGGGGACACTCTTCTTGGAATACCTGGTTTCGATGGGAGCCACGCCTCGTGACCTTTCTTCTTCTTTGGTTCGTCTTTCTCTCTTTTAATCTGCTGCGCGCCTTCGGCGATCGCGCGCGCATCGCCGCTCACTCGGCGATTCTCGGTATTGTCGGCGCAATCACGGTGCCGTTGGTGGTCTTTTCCGTATACTTTCTCCCCAATTCGCCTCAGCTTCACCCGAAGGAAGTTGTCGTTGGCGGCTTAGCGCATCCCGCGTACAAGCTTACATTTTGGGGGTGCGTTCTTTCTCTTGTGCTTTTGCAGTTCCTTCTGGTTTGGATACGCGTTTCGATGGCTAAAATCGCCGCATCAGCGACGGAGGCAAAATACTAAAAGGATATATATGGATGTTGTGCCGGACACTTTTCCGAGTCTTTTTTGGGGGTACACCGTACTGTGGGGGTGTATCCTGGTTTACATCGTTTCTCTCTCGCGCCGCATGTCGCGTATCGAGCGTGATTTAGAAGAGAACACAAAAAAGTAGTTACCCCGCGGAACTTCCTATGCCGAATGACTCGAACTACTCCGTTCAGCCCGGCTCGGCGAAGTTTCTGCTCGGCGTGCCTAGTTTTTCGCAGCTCAAGCAGACCAAGATGCCTGAGATTGCGCTCGTCGGCCGATCGAATGTCGGGAAGTCGAGTTTACTCAATCGTCTTTTCAGCAGCTCGTCCCTCGCGCGCGTAAGTTCAACACCAGGCAAGACGCAGGAGATTAATCTTTTTCAGATCGAAATGTGTTCTCCCGCCGGCGAGAAGTCACCGGTGATTGTGGCGGATCTACCAGGATACGGGTTTGCGCAGCTTTCGAAGAGCGAGCGTGAGAGAATGGGACGGTTAACCGCCGAGTATATCCGGAATCGCGAAGAGCTCGAAGTCGTCATTTTATTGAACGATTCGAAACGGAAGCCTGAGCGTGATGAGCTTTCAATCGTACAGTTAGGCATCGAGAGCAATCGATCGGTAATCATCGTCCTCACAAAGGT
>CAYTAW010000321.1:0-4308 GCA_964435675.1 uncultured Bdellovibrionales bacterium | reverse complement strand
GTAGCGAATCTTTCCAATTCCTATACGTTTTCAACTGCTGCATTGGCTCAATCGCAGTCATTTGATCCGTTCGAAAAAAGTCTCGAGCAGATTCAAAACGCGCTCGAATCCGGCGAAACTACATCGGTTGAACTAGTCAAATGGTATTGGGCGCGAATTCAGAGTATTGATAAAGCGGGACCACGATTAAACTCATACCTCTTCGTGCGGCCACTATCAGATCTCATTTCCGAGGCAACACAACGTGATACTGAACGTGCAAAGGGCCTCAGTCGGGGTGCCTTGCACGGTATCCCGTACGCCGCTAAAGATAACTTCAACACATCTGGAATTCCCACTACTGCCGGAGCGATTGGCCTGAGAGATAACGTTCCTCGTTCGGATGCGGAGCAGATTGCCCGACTGCACAATGCCGGAGCTATCTTGCTCGGAAAAGTAAATCTCCAGGAACTCGCGATGACTATTGCCTCAGTTAGCAGTTTAGGCGGTCAAACCCGTAATCCCTACAATCTTTCCTACGATCCTGGCGGTTCGAGTGGTGGTTCTGCGGTCGCGGTAGCCGCAAACTTAGCACCATTCGCACTGGGAACTGACACTGGTGGTTCTATTCGGGTTCCTGCCAGCTACAACAGTCTTGTTGGTTTTCGATCTACACGCGGAAAATTATCGACCCTCGGTATAATTCCTGCGTCACTCTCGTTCGATGTTGCAGGACCGCTTGTAAAAACGGTCGAAGATTTGAAAATCGTATTAACGATCTTACAGCCATCCCAATTCCCCCAACCGGATACCACCAATGTGCGAAAGCGCCTGGGAATTCCGCGAAATTTTATCGCTCAAAAATGTATAACTCGGGAGGTAAAGTCGGCGTTCGCAGCTTCAATAGAGAAACTTAGATTGAAAGGTTGGAGTATCGTTGAAATTGACGATTCTGAGATCAATCAATCTCTATCGACTTTTTCATTTTTAACGATAGGCAGTTTCGAAATGGCCCCCTTACTTGATCAATACTTAAAAAAGTATGGTACGGGCTCAGTTCGAAACGTCAAGCAGTTCTTATCAACACCGCTTTTTGGCATAACATATCTCACCTATCTCGCGAGTGATGTTCTCACGTCGAAAATGTTCTTGACGTATATATTTGCACAATCGTTCCGAGATAATTTACGGCGAACTACTTCGGCAATCTTGAATTCTAATAACATTGAGGGGATGATTTACCCCACAAACATCGCACCGACAGGACGAGCAGCAAACGCTGGAAGACGTTTTTTAGCGGAGGCTGCGAGCGTGGTATTTGAGACCGCTTCTAACTCAAGCTGCGATCTTGAAGAACTGTCTCCGCTCACGAGCTTTCCCGCGATCTCGATTCCCAGCGGCTACATGCAATCGACAGGGTTGCCGGTAGGAATCGAAATTATCGGAGCAGAATGGGCCGATTCATTGGTTATTGAAATCGGGCAACAAGTTGAACGCGATCTTCAGTCGCGATTTGCGCCGCCAAGCCTATAGTTTCTGACACTGATTCGCGACAAAAAAGAATCAATTCAGTGCTGTTCTGTCCTTTGTCCAGGAGGCTGAGCCTGAATTTATGTTGCCGAGCAGGGAGGGAGAACGATAATACTATAAAAGCTTAGCGCGAGTATTACCATATTACTGAAGGCTCTACGGAGACTGAAGATTGCCGGTGAGAATGTTCGATACCCGTTGCGAAAACTGACCGCCATGAAATAATCGGTATAGATTAGCGCCAGGGCATTCAGTGGCCGCTATATCACGGTGCGTGCGGACCTGTTTTAGTTCGATTTGGTATTGCTGCATCAACCAAGCGGTTAGTTCCGCAGCCGAGTCGAGCTTAAAGCTTTTAGGATTTTGGAGATTGAAATCCCCCATCAGTTCAATGCCAATATTACCGCTTTAGGAATCTGCGGTATTCGAATTGGGAATCGGATCCGGATTGGAACCCACTCTTCGCGTGCAATCAATTTGCTCGGCTTCGAAGCGCGGATCTCCCCAAACCTATATTTCGAGTGAGATAGGATGATGGTAGAAACAGAAAGGAGCGCCAACAGAATGGCTAGGATTTTTCTATTCGAATAACTCATTGTTACGCTTGGCGTTCAAGTCACTCATGCATACTAATGACCTAACGTAAGCATATACCAAGTTTTCTTTGAAAAGAAGGTGGTACTTCCCCCTTGGGCATAGTTAATGAAAGCGTTGAGATTACATCGAATTATAAGAACGGCCGCACTATGTGCGATGCTGTTGGCCGGCGTCGCCGCCTTCTATCTTTTCGTCCGGCATCTTCCGCTCATGTACCTTCATGGCGATTCGGCGCAATATATCGAATTTGCCAAAAACTTTTCACAGTATTTCAGCAGTGCTGATGCGCTGCCAACGTCATTCGTCGTCCGGTCCCTCGGTTATCCGCTGCTTCTCGCACTTTCAACCGCGGCGGTATTCGGCGATTTACGGTTTGGCGTATTTGTATTGCACGCGCTGCTTGCGCTCGCCGCCATGCTTGCGACTGCATCCGCGCTCAAGCCAATGCTTCCGCGTCTGGTGTCCTGCTTGATACTCTCCGTCTTGGTAGCTTCGTGCTGGGAAATCTTTCCGGCTGTAATGACCGAATGGACCGCCATCATGCTGCTTATTGTATTGTGGTCGACCTGGATAGCATATTTACATGAGCGACGCGTTCGCACTTTGAGCATCAGCTCGGCGGTGACTCTCTTCCTCGTGCTCGTAAAACCGATCTTTATTTTAACCGTCATCCTTCCATTTGCGCTCGCTGCGGCTGTGACGGCGCCTTCGACGCGCCGCATTCGAATGGTCGTCGTCGCGCTGATCCTCTCGCCGCTGCTTGTATTGACAATCGCTAATTACCGCCGTTTCGGCGTACTTTCGGTATCTCCCGCCGGCGCCCTCAGTTTCGCGGGTGTTGCTATTTCTCTCGCTCCCATTCCCGTTTTTCCGGATGATTCCGATCAGACTCGCGCAATAATCTACTTTCTTAATGATCATCGACTCGCTGCATCGGCATCCGACATAGCAGGACTTTCCATTTTGAAACCTGGCGGGCTCTTTGCGGCGGTTTGCAAGAATTACGGCTTGGCGACGGAATTGCCCGCGCGTTTCAATCTCGGCTGGCGCGATGTCTTTTCGATCATTTCGCTCGCGAGTAAGCGTACGATCGCTGCGAATCGAGAAATCTACATCCGTTTCGTTCGTGCCGGCATTGAAAGCATCGCAATCGATCTTCCACTACTGATTTTATCGCTTACGTTACCCCTCTATTTAATTTGGCGAAAAAAACTCCAACCGGTTGCGATTGCGAACTTAATTTTCGCATTCTTACACTTAGCCACGATTTCTTTAGTGGCATTCGTCGGAATCTTGCATAACCGCTACTATATGACGACATTTATTCCGCTAGTAACTGTTACCTTGCTGTTGGCTGGCTGTTGTATACGCGAAGAGTTTTTCTCGCGGTCGCGCTGCTAGACTGCATCCGGTCTCTGGGGATAGGTAACGTGCTCTCGCAGAAGTTCGGTGTGCTAATCAGTAGCAACTTCCAGCACCCTCGAACTCCAAGAGAGGCGTAAGGAACCTTTTAATTAGTCAAAAGCAATCTAGAACAATATTTCTCCCTAATGTCGTTTCGGAAAATGAGTATATCCATTGTATTGTGCTATTTTCCTGAGTCTGCGGCGGCCTAGACGGGTTTTTTAGCCACTATTGGGTAACTTCCCTTTAGCATCATTCGAGCGTAGCCGAATAATTACTAACAGTTATCAAGAGTACCTTGGGAAACATATGATATCGACCAAATCTGCATTAGTCACAGCGCTCACCTTCCTCACGCTTCTGTTCGCAGCAACAGACGTATCGGCGACAATTGCATTTGTCAGCGGCACAAACTCGGTCACGCTCAGTGATACCATCAGCGATGGCGATAATTTAGTATTTGTATTTGATGGAACGGCAGAGAATGAGAGCACGGTTCTTACATTTTCAGTCGATACCGCATGCCCAGGAGTTGCAATGACCGGTGGTGCCGAATTTGGAGCACCGTGGACATGCAGTAATGGCGTAATTACAGCGACGGTTACAGATCGCGGCGGAATGTCATTCGGACCGGGAACGGCAGACGCGCCAAGTACTTTCTATGTGATCTTTAGCGATCCCCCAACGCCCCCGGGATATGAGTCTTCAGTTGCTGCACTATCAGGTATTCAAATCTCAGTGTTCGGCGATGTTAGCAGCTGGGATCTCGATGGAGAAACCGGCGATTCAGGTGCAACT
>CAYTAW010000320.1:0-4309 GCA_964435675.1 uncultured Bdellovibrionales bacterium | reverse complement strand
TACTTTAGCAATATTGTCAGCGTGTTATCCTAGGCGCCTTGGTCGCTTAGTAGGTATGATTCCATAAAGGCATCGAGTTCGCCATCCAAAACAGCGTCGACGGCAGAGGTCTGGTGGTCGGTACGCAGATCCTTAACCAGCTGATATGGCTCCATTACGTAGGACCGAATCTGACTTCCGAAATCGATTTTCTTGCGCGCCCCTTTAATTTGATCGAGCTTCTCTTCCTGTTCGTTGCGCTGCATCTCGTAAAGCTTCGACTTCAAATCTTCATCGCGCGATCTTTATTCTTATGCTGCGAACGTTCATTTTGACAGGCAACCACAATTCCAGTTGGAAGATGGGTTAGCCGGACCGCCGAATCCGTTTTGTTAACATGCTGCCCGCCCGCGCCCGAGGATCGATAGGTGTCGATTCGCAAATCTTTATCTTCAATCACAATTTCAATTTCTTGCTCTATATCTGGAGTCACCGTGACGGATGCAAATGAAGTGTGCCGGCGCGCGTTCGAGTCGAAAGGGGAGATGCGCACTAGGCGATGCACGCCGACTTCGCTGCGCAGATAACCATATGCATATTCGCCGCCAATCTGAATCGCCGCATGTTTGATGCCGGCGCCTTCACCGGGAAGATAATCAAGCTCTTCAAGTTTGAACCCCTTACGCTCAGCCCAACGGAGGTACATACGAAGCAGCATCTCCGCCCAGTCTTGCGCCTCAGTTCCCCCCGAGCCCGCATTTATCTCGAGAATCGCGCTCTGGCTATCAAATTCACCACGCATTTTAAACAGAAATTCTTGTCGTTTGAGCTCGGCATTCAGTGCTTCAAGATTCGCAACCGCTTCGCGGCTGAATTCCTCGTCCTTACTCTCGTCGGCAAGTTCGAAACTCGCCTGCGCTTCGGCGAGGAGCGAATCCAATTTTTTCTGTTGATCAATCGCTCGTTGACAATTCGACCGTTCACGCAGAACTTCCTGCGCGCGCATGTTGTCGTTCCAAAAGGTGTCGCTCTGCGAGAGCTCCTCGAGCTCTTTTACTCGAAATTCCTTTTTAGGGATGTCAAAGAAACCTCCTGAGCGCATCGATGCGCTCAATTGCTTGGGATAATTTTCCCTTGATTTCGCCAGAGTCGAATATGAATGCCATAAGAAAACCGATTGTACGCAGAACTAGAAATTAATGAAAGCTGCGCTTCTATAGCTTTCCGCCGAATGAGAGCTCAGCGCCTTTGCGGACTATGAAGGATAGTAGGAACAATACCGCTGAGATCGTCAGATAAGGCTCAAACGCCGGGAGTAGCGCTCCCGCAAAGGGATCGGCGTTGGCTGGTGTCGGAGCGAAAACAGGCGCCTGGTTCATACACAAATCGTAGTACAATCGCCGCCGTAATTAAACAAGCGCGAAATCACCATTCGGCGCTCAGTGTCGGCACACGCGAAATATCCTATATTTTATAGAAGCCAGCGCAATGAGTACCTTAATTTTCGGATTGTGCGATACTGCTGGCGGATTACGGAGTAACGGTTAGGTAGTATGGGATTCCAGCACGACATCCATAATTTATCGGGCAATACCGCGCTCCCCGATGTCGGCGGAGCAGCCGGTGCTCACATCTCCGAGTCGCTGCCGAGCCGCACTAATACGGGGCTTTACTGTAAAGCCGAACTGATTGACCACCTACACCGTTTCTTTATCGCGCTCTATCAGAACTCTGCGACCATGGTACTAACCGATGCGCCTGCGGATGAACTGCGCGTGGCCATTGGCACGTCTCTCGGTCAATTTTTCCTCTCGAACTCGCCCCTCTATGCTCAATTGCAAGAGACCCTCTATTCGGGACCTTCGGCCGGAGAAAACAGCGCCCATTTGTGGGAACGAATAAATTTGCTGCGCACGCACGGGTTGGAGAACGGCTCGGCCATTTCTCAGGTTGAACGCCAAAATGTTTTTGCGCTCCTCGACACACTTGGATCAGTAGTCAATCAATGTGGCGAGATTTTCGGCCGTATTCCCCGAACATATTCGAATGAAGCACGCGAACACTTCGGGGTGGCGCCGCGAAGTAATTTATTGAGCGAGCTGCGAAAAGGGTATGAGCGTACCTTAATGCACACGGGCTCGATTGGCCCCACCGACGCGGTCCTCGGTGAACAATCCGACTTTATATCCGACGACAGCGCACTGCGCGTTCTATCGACACTTTCTCAGCTTAGCCGCATGAAGACCGTGGGGGGGCAGGATGATACGCGCGACTTTCTGCACCGGAAGTTTTGCGCGGACTTCGGGCTTGCAATAGAAACGCCGCTCGATTCGATTCAAGAACTCAAGGACTTTTTTAATGAGCGGTTTCGCGCGCTCCAGCCGCGGGTGCTCAGCCTGCTTGAGCAAATGGTCGTGGCAAAGACGCGCCATCTCCTGCAACAAAGTGACCTTTATCTGAGCAGCGCCGAATTCGCGAGACGTGTCGACAGCGAGGATCCTTTTGATTTTATTAATTCGGAT
The DNA here is from genome assembly GCA_964435675.1 of uncultured Bdellovibrionales bacterium. Taxonomy (GTDB): domain Bacteria; phylum Bdellovibrionota_C; class UBA2361; order UBA2361; family CAYTAW01; genus CAYTAW01. The sequence goes on along the minus strand of CAYTAW010000320.1, from coordinate 1,808 downwards.
CCCTCCCACTTCCCGAATTGGAGAAGGGTGCGCCGCGAAGTACTCACTCAAAACGAATATCCGGGCGGCTATTCACAGGCTCTGCAACGCACGCTCAGCAGGGCCTTTGCAGAGTGGGGTGTGGAAGCGAAACAGCGGCCCTGTGACGACTTCGCCGACGTAATCAATATAGTCCGCGCTGATTGGCCGAAAGCTCTTAATCGCCGATCATCTTAAGTAGAGCGCGCTCCTTACTCCGCATCTTTCGCGCTTTAGCCTGAGAAACATTTTCGTGGTCGTATCCAAACAGATGCAGCACGCCGTGAACGAGTAGGCGCATAATTTCATCCCGTACCGATACCCCAAAGCGCCGGGCTTGCCGGCGCGCGGTTGGGACCGATATCACCAGATCGCCGAGCAGTTCGGTGCTGATAAACGCGTCGCCGTTCTCGATTGCCGAAAAGGATAGTACGTCGGTAGCCTTATCTTTCTTACGGTAGCTATGATTAAGATCTCGAATGAAGGGATCGTCGCAAAAGAGCACACTCAGCTCGGACTGCGTGACCTCCGGATGATCACAATCCAAGACGTTTAAGATTCTCTTCAGGCGTTTCTTTAATTGGGCGCTCGGCACTGGCAGATTTACCTGCTTTCTTCTGAGCAGCACCCGCCACTTCTTTTGCGGCGGCGTTTTCTTCTCCTGCCGCAGCTGCGGCTTCTTCTTCTTTTTCTTTTTCAACGGCTTTTTCATTTACCTTTTCAGCGGGCTCCGCATATGCAATGCGCTGATGATAAATGCCGTTTAGCACCCGTGTAAAGCACTTGGCGATAATGTGCAGGTCTTGAAGCGTAAGCTCACATTCACTGAGCTGCCCGCTCGAGAAGACTTTATTCATCATCTTCTGCACCAAGCCTTGAATACGGTCGTGCGTCGGCTCGGAGAGGGTGCGACATGCTGCTTCAATGCCGTCAGCCAGCATCAGAATGCCGGCTTCTCGCGTCTGAGGTTTCGGTCCTGGATAGCGGTATAAGCTCTGATCAACCTCTACTTCTTCTCCGCTCTCTTCCGATTCCCGGCAAGCCTTGTCGTAAAAATACTCGATCAATGTTGTGCCGTGATGCTGGCTGATCATGTCTTCCATAATCGGTGGCAGCTTATGCTGGCGGGCGAGCTCAAGCCCCTCTTTGACGTGCGAGCGAATAATCAAAGCCGACATCGAAGGACTAAGCTTATCGTGGCGGTTATCGCCGGGCATTTGGTTTTCGACGAAGTAGAGCGGCTTTCGCATTTTGCCGATATCATGGAAGTAAGACCCTACACGCGCGAGAACCGGATTCGCTCCGGTCGCATCCGCCGCCGCTTCCACCATCATGCCGATAACCATCGAATGATTCCACGTGCCAGGTGCTTGGATGCTGAGTTCTTTGAGTAGCGGGTGATCGAGCGTGGCCATTTCAAGCAGGCGGATGTCGGTGATATAGCCGCCAAAATATTCGACCACAGGTGTTATACCACCGGCGATAAACGAACAGAGAATACCGCCAACAATCGGCGCCAATGCGCGAAACACGATGTCCGTCGGCGACAGATCTCCCTCGATAGCGACCGAGGCGAGAGAGAAGGGAAGGGATGCGAGAATTACATATCCGCCTGCTCTCACGTATACCGAGCGGGTGCGCAACCGGAGGACACTCAGACAAGCGACCATCGACGACGCAAGCACCATCGCCATGAATAGCGGCGTTCCCGGGATATAGACACCCGCTATAATCGAAAGGCACAACGAAAAAACGAGCCCATACTGAAGTCCGATCACGGATTGAACGAG
>CAYTAW010000319.1:0-4313 GCA_964435675.1 uncultured Bdellovibrionales bacterium | reverse complement strand
GTCTCGAGCAGCGCTTAAATCCGGTGGCAACTGCACTGAGCTCAAGATATGGACAAGATAGTCTGGAATTACTTCATCCCGATTTCCCCGACATGAGGGGATCATTCTATACATGGGAGAATACGTCCTACCGCGTCAAACGGTAGGAGAGCGCGCTGTCCTGTGATTTTATCTGCGGAGTCTCTCACTCATATCCTCTTGATGGCCAATTACGCCACCCGCGACTGCGTCGAGCCCCCCGCCGACAGCCGTGCCGCCAACGCCCGGAGATATCGCGTTCCCTACCAACGCCCCAGTGCCGCCGCCAATTACCGCTCCCTTCTCTTGATTGTCTAGTTTGTTCCACGTCGAGCATCCGCATGCTGTGGCGGTTAGAATTGCAAGCGCGGACGTCCGAACCAATCTCCTTGTGTCCATACCTTCTCCTGATTATTAAAACTACTCATCAGACGAAGTGCGCCGGAAGCTTTGATATGACAGGGCTCACATTGAAAATAAGCGTCAGCTCTGTCACGCAGCGATGCCGAGCGCTCTGAATCCTGGAATGGTGCGTTCTATAAGACGTCCGAGTCCTCCATTATTGCGGAGATAGGCAATCGACTCGTCGAGTACGGTTAGAAGTGCCGGCCAATCCGAGCGTACCGCAAGCGTGTCTTCGAATGGAGGCGCATCGGTATCTTTCCCGGAAAAGATTAGCTCGGTCGTAGTTGGGTGATCGGCCTGAACTTTTGCGGCGAATGGTGCGTCTGTAATTAGCGCGTGTGCGGGGCGGGGCAAACTTGCGAGGACGATGCGCTCGACCGCCTCTTCGGAACTTTCGCAGGGAATTATTCGAGATGCGGGAATTCCCAATTCGCTCGCTGCAAAATGATGCGCCATCGAATCCCGGTGCACCGCGACGATATATTCGCGCTTGCGCAAGTCGGATAATCGCTTCGGGGCGGGTAATAGCTCAAGATTGTTGGCTTTACGGGTGCGCCCCAGAAGTGCTGCGTCGACATGGCAAAAGGGCTTCGAGAAAAGGCCGTGCCCGATGCGCGCCGCAGTCCTGTAGATCGGGCCGTAACAGTCGATTTTTCCCTGATCGAGCTGCGTGTCGAAATCCGCGTGCGCAACATTGACGAACTCGACTTCACAGTGCAACGACAAAACAAGAGCCCGAATCAGTTCAGGAAAGAATCCATCCTCATAGCGCTGTTTCTTTGGTTCGAAGAGAAAAAATTGCGCGTGATTTACGCCGATGCGCAGAGGCCGTTTGCCGAGGAGATTCTCGACACGCTTGGGTTGAATCTCGGCCCGTACTATTTCCCGAATTGCCGAGGCAAAGCCGTTCATATCGAGATTAATAGAGAGCAATCCCGAGTCTGAGGCTGACTTCTGTCGAATTGCGACCCCACTTTCGTATGGCCAGGCATCGCGGATTCCCGCGGCGCGAAAAAGGCTGGCTGGTTCGTCCGCGCAGATATTGAACGCAAGCAGGGTGAGGATTGGTCGACTAGGAACGCGGCCATACCGCCCAATGTGGGAGAGGTACTGAAGCGATACGCCGCATCGATCCGCCAGATCGCGTAGTTCGAGCCGTGTTGCGCGGCACCATTTTTCGCTCAGCTCAGTGAAAAGTCGCTTCAATTCGTTGGAGCGCTCGAATTCGCCGCCTTCCACCGTTCTTTTCTTGCGTATGGCCATATCTAAAAAATGCTATACAAATAATATAATATATACCGATTAAAGTATTCCATCTATCTCTAAGTATTACTTAATATAAAAAAACTAATATTACGTAAATATGTAATATTATCATTAGATTATAGTGTTATTTAATAACGGTGAACCCTGCCGTATAAACGCCCTATAGCTTCGATTAGAAGCCATACACGGAGGGGGTTATGACTTCACCAGAAATTGAAAATCAGGGTTTAGGCGATGATGCGCTGAATACTGTATTTGGTCAGCATTCGCGGCGTGCCGCGCAGCTGCGAACCGAGACCCACGGCAAAATACTTGAGATCTCTGATTCGGCATTCAAACATCTGACGCTCTCCACGGTGAGCGCTTTGGCGCGTATGGCGGAGCGACACACTGATGCGCTGGAGTACTTTCCGGAAGGGAGTCGCTTGTATCTAACCGCGGCGGGTGATCGCGGTGACTATATAGATTCAGGATACTTGAATGTTTACTGCGAGCTTCGGTATCCCGGAGAGAATGGCGGCGTCAAGAGCTCTGGAAGAGAGGAAGTGTATCGCTCCTCCGGCGGTGCGAGAGGCGTGGAAGCGGCATTTGAGAATTTTCTTCAGATGCTCAAGCACGGCGCCCTTGATAGCGATCGGGGGGTGCTGTGATGCATGCAGTGAATGTGCCTCTACGAGATTCGGAGTTATCGCTTACGTCTTATAGCTTTTCCGCGCGAGACGCTAAACGCGCAATTCCTGCCGCGCTTCAGCGTGTATTGTCGGCAGAATCGGCCTTGTTCACGCCCCCCGGGAGTGGGGAACGCCGACCTTGCCGGTCGCTCCCAGCTGGGGGACGTTCCGGTGCGGGCTATTCTTAAATTTTAGGACCACCGTGCTGCAACAGAGTATCGAAAGGCTATACACCACGCTCGTGCGAGAGGTCGAAGTGCCGACGGCGACCGCCATTGTTCGGAGCTCGACAGATCCGCACGTCTTCCTTATTGGAACGAGCGCCAAGCATGCGAAAGCGGTTCTTCCAGGGGGTAAAATTGATTGCCAAGACCTCTTATATGCGTCCATCGAGAAGTGCGCGGAAGTCTGCATTTCGCGCGAGCTACGCGAAGAATTGGGATCGCTTCCGCTGTTCCTGCAGTTCATTGCGCGGACAATGGACGGAGAACGAGATGTGAGGACGGTGGCGGTCGAAACGTTGAGGGGAACATTGGCCGAGAGTGCTGTGTGTGACTTGCCGGACGGCACGTTAGTGCGGGCTCGCTATGGGATGCCGGACTATCTATTCATTGCTGAAGTGGAACCCGAGGGGGTACGTGGCAGCGAAGAGCTCGCCAATCTTCAGTGGGTCGACAGCCGATTCCTTTCACCTGATGCGCTCTCCGCTGGTCACGGTGAATTGGTTGCGCGGTATCTCGAATGGCTCTCTCTCGTCGAAGCTGAAATTTAGAAGCGCGGCGGCCGTGAAAAACGACCACCGCGAATCATGTCCTTAGTGGACTCGCATTGCGCCGCAGTCTTTAAATGCGTCGGTTGCGAACTTTTCCTCCTCCTTGTTCAAGCAGTGAGCAGCAACCACGATGTTCCCATCGCCGATTTCTTTCTCGACTAGTTTCACTTCATCCTCAGGAATTCCCACGCCGATTAGTCCGCCGGCAAGTCCACAGAAGCTGATTTGGACAGAAGATTAACTTAATTTGTGCTGAAGGAGATGAGTATGCTGCACCTTCCTAGTGCCAAAGATTTGCTGGTTGGCGCCGCGATAGCGGCATCTTCTATTGGGCTTTCGGACGCTGCAGCGGCGCAAGAGAGCGCCGGGGACGTTTTAACGCGAGAGAGCGTAACGAGTGTCGAGAGATTTTCGGGTGCGCTTACAGAATGCCTCCCGCCAGCGCTAGATGGTCCCATTCGTTGGGAAGGGATCCATTCGACTGGAGATTATGCGAAGCGACGAAATGCAATGCCGTTGTTTCTCGGAGCGGCAGGAGCCTTAACCGGGGCACTGCTTGGGCTTGTTTCCAGCCCATACCCGGAGGAAGCCTTAAAAAATGCGGGCAAGAGGGCGGCGATTGGTGCTGCGCTTTTAGGTGTTCCGGGAGCGATGTTTGCACCAGAAGTTCCAAAAATCTTGGAGTTTCGTACGACGGTAGCCAATGTGTGCTCCGCAGAGGGCGCGCATGAAGAGTCGCACCGTTCGGGAAAGCATACAGTGACTGAGGGTCCTTTTTTTACCGAGCTGCTTTCAATTCCCGAAACGAATTTATTGTTGGCCGCAAACAGTAAGGGCGCGCCATTTATTCCCGGCCAAAAGATCGTAGCTCGGTTTTTGCTCGACAATGATAACCGTATCGTTGCCTGGTATGGATACCCGGACGCCCGTTAATTAACGGCAAAGCCGATTCTTTCGGGAACTGCTTTGCGCGAAGCGATCCAGCCGATAGTTAGTACGACTGGCCAGATAATCATCAGTTGCTCCCGCGTCTTTAAATCGGTGGCAACAAACGCCCAGCCCGCAATTGAGGCCGCTGTAAGGAGGGCAACGGTGATATTGTAGTTTTTCCGGGCGCATTGGTTAAGAAGGAAAAAATAAGGCAATAATCCGGTGACAAAGTCATGCGACCAGGCATAGGG
>CAYTAW010000318.1:2510-4331 GCA_964435675.1 uncultured Bdellovibrionales bacterium | reverse complement strand
CAATTCTTCCAAGTGGTATGGCAGTATTAATCGCAAGACACTGCTCCTGACTTACCAGCAGTGTAACCGTGCTGGGAACTTGCGGAACCGAAGCTCCCTCAACAGGAACCACCACGCGCTCGGCCGAAAGCACCCGGACCTGCTCAGCAATAACGGTAGTTCTATCTCGCCCAATAAGAAGAACGTCGACTAAGGAACCGGAACCCGCCCACCCCTCCACTGAAGAGGTTGCATCAACCCGAATTGTCATAGCACGCATACCGGCGGGAATTCTCTCGACAACCGGATTGTGTCCCCCTCCTCGCATACTGAAGTTTTCGGCAAATACCGGAATATTTGCTGGTAACGCCGTAAGGGACATGGAGTCCTGAAGTGAACTAAGATCCATCAGCGCACCAGGGGGCACTTGATGACGCGGATAGGAGATGCGCCGGAACGCTATATCTCTCATGCGCGTACCTGCGACAACGGGTTTTACGGGAACCGGCACATCAACCATGTCAAAAGCAGCAACAATTGGTTCAACCGATTCCACTGGCATCTGATTTGACGGAAAGAGAGACTCTGAAAAGATCGCCGTTCCAGCACCTATGCACAAGCCAAGTATAACTGCATTCATCGGGGGCTTCGGCCTTCGCGAAAGAGCGCTTATTCTTCCAGCCATGTAATCTCCATTAAGTAGATTCCATCTATTGTGAAATACCGCCGGTTCTTGATGCGGCCCACTGGCCAATCGCATTTAAGAGGGCGGAAACATTTTGACCCATGGTATTAAGCGCCACCCATATGATTCCGGCGATGAGCGCTGCCCCAGCACAGTATTCGAGAAGCGTATATCCACGTTCATTATTTTTTTCATTTCGTTTCATGTTTCTCTCCATAAAAATCATAAGCCGGGGGCAGCGCTTTCAGTGTTCTCTGAAGGTGCGATGCGCGACCATGTGATTTGCGGTCGCACGCGAGGAAATTCACGACGCATGCTCAAATCGAATGAAAGAACAGGGAAGAAACGGTTGACCTGCGTGGTCAGCGCCCCGCATACCCCGCGCCAGACTCCCGCGAGATAGAGGCGGGCCGAATCACGTCGAGAGGCACGTTTTGGAATCCACGCGAAGTCCTGAGCGATCCTCGATAGGGCCGTTCGCATCTTTCTCGAACCGAGGGAAAACGGCGCCAGTCCGGATCCAGGCCAACACGCCGTATGCCGGCAAAATGGGACGGTTCGAGCGCTCCAGTGGTCGCCCGTCAATGCGCCAAGCTGTTGAAACTCGCGCCGCATCGCTCGAAATACCGATTGCGCAGTCGGAAAGCGGCAATTTCCCAAAACCGTTACGTTCGCTTCCTGAGCGCATTCTTCGCGAATTCTTTTAATTTTATCGACCGACGCATACACAGAAGCTGGATCGCCATCGGCAACAAAGATAACGCGATCAGACGCCCGATGAATAATCCGACGCAGCGTTCCTGTCGCCGCCGTCGAGTCCACAATCACATAGTCAAAGCATTGGTCGAGCACTTCAAAAATCGATATGACGGTACGGACTAATTGAGCCGACAAGGTACCGTAGAGGAGGTCAGAGCCAATAGGCGTCATACAGCGCAGCTCGCGCCGATCGCTCCAAATTGGAACGGCACACTGCTCAACGTGGTCATTCGCCACGGCGCGCTGCCCCGTTAATAGAGCCTCAAGAGGCTGATTCACAAAGGGCCGTGCATTTAGAAATCGGCTTAGGGACTGCCGCTCGCTATCAACGTCAATCAGAACGGTACGTTTCCCATGGTGCGCCAGAAGCTCGGCGAATCCCGCTGCGATAGTCGTGG
>CAYTAW010000318.1:0-2500 GCA_964435675.1 uncultured Bdellovibrionales bacterium | reverse complement strand
TCCTCCTTTGGCGCCGTCAACCGCGATAAAACGTCCCCTTTTTTTACTTCTTACTTGTGCGCAAGCCATTACGAAGCTGCGTAAGATTTCACCCGTGCTCGCATTCGCCGAAAGAAGCTGATCAATCCCGAGTCGCGCCAAGTACTCAACTGAAGCGATAGGAAGAGATTTCTCGGGCGCAATTACGAGTATTGGCACGCTCGGCACAAGCCGCCTAATATGGGCAATTTCCGTCAGATTTTCTCGCGCAAGGGAGCTGCCGATAACCAGCACATCAGGGGCGCGATTGAATTTTAATTCACTGACGCTGACCGGGCTCAGCATCACTTTGGGAAAGTACTCTGCGCCGTCAACGTCGCTTTCGAAGTGGCCTTGAAGCCAATGCAGCACTTTTAGGCGCTCCTCCGATCCCCTATCAACAACCGATATCTGAATCATTTTTTATACCACATACCAATGGTTCGTCAGAAACGGGGCGATAGTAGCCGCTTTGCTATGCACAAGCTTCAAGCGTTGGAATCCGGGCAGGATTCAGAGCACGTCTCAAATTACGACTCGCCCAGAGATGGAAGGTGGTGTAATTTACTGGTAATTTACCCCACGGCAGATCACCCGTATCAAGCTTCCTCAGGAGATCGGATATGAAGAAAAAAATTGCCAGCACCGCCAGAATCCTGCTCGGCCTGATCTACTTCGTCTTTGGACTCAACGGCTTCTTCAATTTCATCCCCACCCCCGAAACGATGCCGCCGGACGTTATGGCGTTCTTTCAAGGGATTTCGACAGGGGGATATTTTATACCGTTTCTCAAAGCGACAGAAACAATCTGCGGTCTACTTCTTTTGTTGAACACGGCAGCGCCGCTAGCATTAGTGGTGCTCGCGCCTATTTCGCTGCACATCTTTCTCTTCCACGCGAACTTAACACCAGGTCTGGAAAATCTGATTATGCCGGTGGGAATACTCGCACTGCATGTGTTCGCTGCCACCAAATACTGGGGCATTTACCACCTTCTCTTCTCCGAAAAGTAACTGAACGTCGCCCGTAAGTCATTAATTTAACCGGCTCTTTTGGCGATCTCGCAGCGGCAATGTCTAAAGCCGACTTTCGTGCGTAGCCTATGCCCTTGTGATACTATTTAACGAATCAATTTACCGTATGTTATCCCAAATATCGAACCTTTCAATCCTTGGATTTCGCACCTCGGCGGCTGAAACTCCGCTTGTGCGCAGCCATGTGTCATTGAGCGGGATGATCGAGCGATTCTGCGCCGAAGGAAACTTCGAACAGGCACTGGAGTTCGCGCAAATTGGCATCAATCGCCATCAACAGAGCTCCCCTACCCATCCCGGAACTCTGCGCGCGCTTGCGAACTACGTGCGCGTCGCCGTCTCGGGAAAGATGACGGCAATTATTCCCGACGAATACGTCTCGCGCCTTGAATCCGCAATTGCCAAACCGCGAACCCCTGCCGACGCAAGCTCTCTTTTTATCGCTGGCTCACTGGTTGAGTTCTACAGCGCACGCAAAACCTCAATTGATACAGAATTCAAGGCACTTCAAAAGCTCGATAGTATGCTCGCGGCACCCGCCGCTCAGGTTGGCGCCGACATTCTAAAACTTTCCTGCAAAATTGCGCTTGAATCGTCCCTCGGCATGTTCCGCGTTGACGACTATCGCTACGCCGCGCCAATCATCTTCGGCCGGGCTGAATCAACGCTTTCCGTGCATTCTCCGGGCACGGCACTTTATTACCGCGGTTTTGCGGATTGGATTACGGAAGAATTCACGGCCGCCGACACAACACTCCATAAAGCGCTCAGCGCTATCGATCGCGATATTGCCCTTGGCCCTAGCCGTGAAGATCAGCTGATGAAATTATCGATTATGGAGCTTCGCATGCGCGTAAGCTTGAGCAAGCTCGACCTGCCAGAGGCTGAGCGGCGCGCGTTCGAACTAATCAACCGAGCGAAGGCGCTCGGTCAGTCGGACGAAATTGTACGACGCTGCAACTATTTCTTAGCCGAAGTCTATTATACCCAGGGTAACCCCGAGCTCTCAAAAAGAATACTAACCGACTTGAATCTTCCCCAACTCCCGGGGGAAGTGCGAGAGAACGCACTGCGCTTTCAGCGAAAACTCAGATACGCCTCAGATAATTAGTCGCCGCACGACCACCCATGCGGTAGCGAAATGCGGGTCCCAGATTTTTCTATTTTGCGAATTCCAGTAGTTCACGTATTACTGCAGGATCGTCTTGATGTCCCTTCGCTGCGCGATATGCGCTAAAGGCGATCACCTGCTCAGAAGGAGTGCTCGAGAACTGCTGCACCGTTCCGCCAATATGCGAAGTATTGAAATCAACGAAGGCTTCGACCGCCGCTTCTAAATCAACGATCGGCTGATCGAACTTCTCAAGAGCAGACGCTCCGGGAAGATTAATAACGAAATCTCCACCGCTTTCGTGTGCTGAATTAAAGGCCTCAATGTATAGTTCTCC
>CAYTAW010000317.1:2467-4335 GCA_964435675.1 uncultured Bdellovibrionales bacterium | reverse complement strand
ACTTCCTTAGCAACGGTTACGCCGTCTTTGGTTACCGTTGGGGCGCCAAAGCTCTTTTCGATAACAACATTGCGTCCGCGAGGACCCATGGTCACCTTTACGGCGCTTGCGAGCGCCACTACGCCCTTGAGGATTTCCTCCTGGGCTTCACGACTGAACTTTAAAATTTTAGCCATTTTTTTCTCCTATGTGTTTAATAGCTTTAAAAATTTTGATTACTCTGCAAGAACGCCGAGGACGTCGTCTTCGCGCATAATTAAGTAATCATCTCCATCGATCTTGATCTCCGTGCCCGAGTACTTGCCGAAGAGGATCTTATCGCCTTCTTTCAGATCAAGCGGCTGAACGGTGCCGTCTTCACGAACACGGCCCTTGCCAACTGCAAGAACGCGGCCCTGCTGAGGCTTTTCTTTTGCTGAATCAGGAATATACAGTCCGCCAGCGGTCTTCTCTTCGCTTTCAATACGCTCAACTATAAGGCGATCTTGAAGCGGTCTAATTTTGCTGTTGCTCTTCTTACTCATCGTTTCCTCCACAATCGAAAATTCGAATCTACTCTTTAACCTATTGAAAAAGGTTAGATTTTTTCTTGGTCTTCAATATGCGCATGGCAGAGGCAAATTTCAAGGCTGTCAGCCAATAATTTTCGATTATTCCGACGTATTTTGTCCTTATATGCCAAAGCTAATGAGAGTTATAAGGGAATTCTGAAACCTTTGCTGGGAGTACGGATCGTAAATGCCTGAAGGTAGTCCAGCACATTAGACCTCTTACACTGTCGAGAATTGCTCACGTAATCATCGGTGTAGCAGTTTTAAGTGCCGTTTCGACTAAATGTTCGGCGGAGTTATTACGGGCAGCTATAAACACAGTAACGCACGATGGGGTTGGGATAGTTTTGCAGAGTTTGTTTCCGTAATTACCTCAGCTGATCCGGGCATCGCCGAGACCTTGGCAGACGGTGAAGTGAAGTCGTGATGGTCCCGGCTCGAAGCGCCAATTTCTACAAAACAGAACTTCCTCGCATTTAGCTAAACAATCGCTTCAGGTGCTCGTTTTTCTTGGTGAAATTCATGCATTGGATGATCGGAAAGTGGAGCTAATTGATAAAATTCTTGAGCATTTTCCGCCCCGTGCCGCAGAAGCGCGGAAGTCGCGCCACCGTGTTTGGGATGCGACATTCGCGGCAATCAACGATGGAGAGTGCAGGGCTGAATCAGAGCACGATGGCAGGAAGAATCGGGGTGCGATTGACATAGGAGAGTTAGCGAGACGCGACAACGGCGTTACCTATGATCTTGAGGAAGACCACATACCGGTAGTGGTCGAGCACTGGGAGAGTATGAACGAAGTTGTCGGGTGGGCTTTTGCGACATCGATTGTTCATCCCGCAGTTAGAGCCGCGGCTGTCTGCCTCGTTCCTTTGGCGGCTGTGCTCAATGCCGGCTATCTCATCTTCCCTGCTATTGGTCTCGATCGACACGCGATATCAGCAATTAATCTTTGCGCAAATCACGGAGCGATCGTTGTGCTGTTTTTTAGCTGGAGCTGGTTAGGGGGCGCGATATTACGTCGGTTCCGCTTTATGAAATGATTAGTGATGCCAGTTGTCACTCACGTGAGATATCAATAATTCGAATTATTCGCGCATTGGCTGTAACTCCGCTATTAATTGAAACCGGTAAGGCGCATACGCTTGCGATCGTCGAGTCGCTTCTGTCGGTGGCAGGGTGGCTGGAATTAGATCTGTACGAGGATTCCACCGAGTGGGGCTAAAAGGGGCGCGAGGTTGAGGGATTGTTGTTGGGCTAGATCGCGCCAACCGCCCGTTAAAGTGTTGGATTCTTTCCTACTTTGTATATATACTC
>CAYTAW010000317.1:0-2457 GCA_964435675.1 uncultured Bdellovibrionales bacterium | reverse complement strand
CATATGTCCACATCTACTGTTCAGCAAGATTCCGCTAAGACTTCGAGTTTAGGTTGGCGAGCAGAACTGTCTGCGCTGCTTAAGCAGGGTGTGGAAGAAGGGGTGTTTCCGGGAGCGGTGCTTCAGATTCAAAACCGCGGCGATGTCGTGTTTGCTGAAGCGTGCGGATATCGCACGTATCCATCTGACGAGGCGCCGTCCGCGCCGATCAAAATCGACACTGTTTTTGATGTTGCTGGTCTGACAGGATCCGTAGTCACGACGACTTTAATTATGAAGTTGCTCGAAGGGCGCAAGCTTAAACTTGAAGATCGTGTGTCGCGCTATGTTCAAGGATTCGGCGTTAACAGCAAATCGGTAATTACCATTCAGGATTTGCTCGGTGAAACATCGGGCCTAATCGCGTGGACGCCGTTTTTCGAAGAGCTCGTGCGCCTTAATTCTGGACCGCGCATGGGAGTGCTCACCAGTCGCGGCGCAAAAGAGTACGTCTATAACGTTATCAACCGCTCTCATCTGAAGTATCAGCCGCGTTCTCGGCAGGTATACAGTGATGTGGGTTTAATCGTGCTTGGTCAGGTGGTTGAAATATTGACCGGCATGAGTCTTGATCGCGCCGCGCAAAAGCTAGTACTTCAGCCGCTCGGTATGAAAGGTTCGAGCTTTATTGATCTGACGCTGGTCAAGCGGCGCGGCATTCAGCCGGTACTTGATCTTATCGCGCCGACTGAAGACTGCCCGTGGCGCAAGCGCGTACTCTGCGGTGAAGTTCATGATGACAATGCCTGGGCGATGGGCGGCGTTGCCGGACATGCCGGACTCTTCTCGATGGCTTCCGATCTTGGGTTATTCGCGGCAGAGATGCTGCGCTGCTATCGCGGCAACGGATCGTTCCTTCGTCCGCAAACGGTGCGTGGATTTTTCGCGCGTCCCGAAGCGAGTTTTGATTTAACCCACACGCTTGGCTGGGAGCTCCCGAATCGTGATAACGGTTTAACAGACGTTGGCTTCAGCGACCACGCCGTGGGTTCGACTGGCTTTACCGGTTGCGCGTTGTGGCTTGATCCGGACAAAGATCTCTCGATCGTGTTGATGAGTAACCGCATTCATCCGAATCGATCGAACCGAAAGATTTTCGCTTTCCGCCAAGAGTTGTTCCGAACAGTGCTCAACGCTTTTCGCGCCTAGATAAAGGTTCTCTCCAATATGGACTCCGGATCAATGTGGGATAAATTGCTGCGCGTCGAAGAGCGCTTCGAGGAGATTGCCGAGAAGCTTTCCACGCCGGAAATAATTTCTAATCGTGAAATGCTTCACAAGCTCAGTAAGGAGCATAAAGAACTGACGGAATTGGTTGCAACGTTCCGCGCCTACCGTAAAGTAAGAGACGAGCTGCAGGGCAGTAAGGATATCATCAATACCAGCTCAGATCGTGAAATGGTCGAACTCGCTCAAGAGGAAGCGCGTATGCTCGAAGCCGAAATCGTGGCGCTCGAGGAGCAGTTGAAGGTTCTCTTGATGCCTAAAGATCCTAACGACGATAAGAATATTATTCTTGAAATTCGTGCCGGAGCAGGCGGAGATGAGTCGGGAATCTTTGCCGGGGAGCTATTTCGAATGTTCACCCGCTATGCCGAGCGGAAAGGGTGGAAGGTGGAGTTAATGAGCTCCTCAGACGCATCAGCCGGCGGCTACAAGGAAGTAATCGCTATGATAAATGGCGAGGGTGCCTACAGCCGTTTCAAATACGAGGCCGGAGTGCACCGCGTCCAGCGCGTTCCGAAAACCGAAACGCAAGGGCGCGTGCACACTTCTACGGTTACGGTGGCGGTGCTGCCGGAAGCTGAAGAAGTCGAAATCGAGATACAAGATAAGGATCTTCGCATCGACGTCTATCGCTCGGGCGGTCACGGCGGGCAGAGCGTCAATACGACCGACTCAGCGGTACGCATCACGCATTTGCCGACCAATACGGTCGTCGCGATTCAGGATGAAAAATCGCAGCTAAAAAATAAGGAAAAGGCAATGAAGATTTTGCGCGCTCGCTTGCTTGAAGTGAAGCAGCGTGAAGCTGATGAAGCGCGCCGCGCCGATCGCCGCAGTCAGGTGGGCATGGGCGATCGTTCCGAGAAGATTCGCACCTACAATTTCCCACAGTCGCGTATTACTGATCACCGTATCGGGGTATCGGTACACAATATAGAAGAAGTTATGGACGGCAGCCTCGATGAGCTTGTCGATCAGCTAACCACGCATTATCAATCCGAGGCGCTGCGCGGAGAGACCGAACAAAAGGCGAATGGGCACGACAACTGTTCAATCGCTGCTAGCCGAAGGGGCAGGGCGTCTTAGAAAAAATTCGCCGTCACCGCGCTTGGATGCCGAAATTTTACTCTCCTTTGCCACCGGTTTTACGCGGCTTAAATTGATCACCGATTCTCACGCGCCGGTTCCTGC
>CAYTAW010000316.1:0-4338 GCA_964435675.1 uncultured Bdellovibrionales bacterium | reverse complement strand
GACCAAAACAGGGCAAGGTTGGCGCTTGCTAAGAGCAGTAACAAGATGCTCGTTTCCCGCACGAGCCGCACGAGCAGTCTCGAGAGCCTCTCGGGGATGCGCGCCGTAACTTTGCCTACCGCCCGAGCCAGTACCGCGCGAAATACGAGAAGAGCGACAAGAAAGATGAGCGTCAGCGCCATGAATACCAGCGTAGCGGCGTCTGATACGCGTAAAACTTGATCATACATACGCTGCAAATGCTAGCGGGAAAGCGGCTCTTCCACCAGACGGCTTAATCCTAGAGAATGACCTTCCCTTCCATGTATTTCGGAACAGGAACGGCAAACAAGTCGAGAATTGTCGGCGCAAAATCGGATATATGTGGCGACTCCCTTTTGAGGGGACGATTGGTAAAGAGAACGCCGGGAATCAACGATGGATCGACCTGATGATCGCCGCTCCAAGCCTTTACGTTATCGGAAAACACCTGCTCTTCAATTAAGCCGGTAATCGAGTCCCACGAAACGCGGTAACCCGGCTCATATCCGATAATCAAATCTGGGGCTTCATCAGTATAGAGTCCGCGATAGACGTTTTTTGCGGCATAAATTTTTCGAATCCCCCTGCTTCCATCACGCGGGTCAGTAATCGGTTCGAGACCAGCAGTAATTTCCTTGAGTAACGCTTCGCTTTCCGATGGGTCAACGATTCCGGTGCGCTCACGACCTTTCATATTAAGATAGATTCCCGTCAACCCGCAGCCAAAGGCGCGCGTTTTACTCCAATCGACATCCTGAAAGTAATCAGCGCCCGTACGTCCGGATTCTTTGAGTACCAGGTACCCGTTTTCCATCAACCACGTGTTCAAATTAATGCCACGCCTAAACGATGAAAATCCGTGATCGCTCAGAACGATCAGAAAGTCATCTTTCTTCAGCGCCGCAGAAACACGCCCGACGAGATTGTCCATCTTACGGTACATATCGGGAATTACGCTTTCAAAACGTGCATCTTCGCGGGGCGACGGATGCTGCGGATCCAAGTAGCGCCAAAACATGTGCTGGATACGATCGCTCGCATCGAAGACACACGCGCAAACACCTTCCGGAGTACGTTCGAGCGTTTCGAAAAACATCTTTTCGCGCTCTTCATGAGTTAAATACGATTGCTCCAAAAAACGTTGGTCATCGAGCGCCAGCTCGTTTCGACCCCACGTATCCTCCATAAGTCCGAGCGTTCCATACAGTCCGTTTTGCTTGGCGAGCCAGCTGGAGAAAATTATGGGTTGGGCGATTGGCAGCGCCGGCTTCTCCGGATGCACGTTGAGCGGTGAAACGTAGAGAGAGACCTCGCTACCCGCTTCGCGCAAGCAAAATCTTGCCACGCCCCACACCGCTTTACGCCATCCATATCGGAATTTCAGTTCAATCCAATCAGAAAATTCGTTGAGCCGAAGCGGATACGTGGCGCCGTCGACGGAAAGAAGCGCGCTTTTCCCCGCCTCCGCAATCTTCAACGTCAAAACTACTGCCAGAGCGCCCTTTGCAGGATCAAATGGATGCGGCGGCCCTTCGAGCCGACACTCGACATAATCACCATCTCGCGCCACGAAGCGGAACTCGCCGCCGGCGCGCGCCTGAACAACGTCCTTTCTCGTCGTAAAAAAGGAGAACGATCCTTGCGACCCGCGCAAGTCCGGAGTGCACATAGCGGAGAGAATATTTCCTTCGAATTTTTCCGGGGGATACGAGATAGGCACTCGTATAATATTGGAAATCACACCGTGTTCGCCGAGAATTTTCCAAAATGGCTTGGATTTCCTAGCAATAACGACGCGCGGCAGCGCCTTACCGAACTTCAATGGACCAATGCGGTAGCGGTAGGGAGGCCGATCGGTTGCCGTCGACGAGAGCTCGGGCAAACACGTGCGCTTATCACGCGAGAGAAAGTCAAAAATATTGTGGGCCCCTGGATTTACGCCGGTCTGGAAGGTTGACCAGGCGACCGGGGAGAGCGGCGGCAGCGTCGTACCGAGCCGGCTATAGGCTCCCTGCTCCTTAAGCGTCTTTAGATTCGGCAATTCCCCTTCAGCCATCATTTTCTCTGCTATCTTCGGCTCCAATCCATCGAGTCCGACGATAACCACACGGCGCGTGCGCGCTTTCCTGCTGATGCCTTTGCCGCGCGCCTTGCGGATGATGAATAATATCGGCCAGAGCAGCATCGTTCCCAGCGCCATTACTATTGTGAGCAGAAAGACAAAGGTCGATCCGAGAAAGGCGAAGCCCGCGCCGGGGCCGATATACGCAAAACAAATATCGGGCGTCAGCAGCACCGCCGCCGCGCCGAGCGCGGGCCAGCAGAATATGTAATTCGAGAGCAGGCGGAAGCGCTGAATCACTGGAGATACCCGAGCGACTTTAATTGCTTTACGGTTTCGTCGCTTACTTCAGTCGCTTCCTGCTTTTTAAGCGGCGCGCTTCCCGAAGCACGGGTATACATTTGATTGAACTCTTCGAGCAGCGACTTCTTTTTCTCTACGTCATCAATCGGCTTCTTTTCAAGATAGTCGACATGACGGTTAAAAAGCCCGGCACCGGCGATCTTTGAAATATCTCCCGTTTTATTATCCAGCGAACCGAAATCGATAATTAGCTTATCGCCTTCAAAGGTGGTAATTCCCTTTTGATTATATTTCCGCAAAATTTCAGAAATAACACCGGCTCGGTCGCGCGAATTCTCGTTCGTCTTGAGCGATACACCCTGCGCCGTTGCGGGAATAGGAAATCCTGCGAGATCAATCATAGTCGGAAAAACATCAACCGTGCTCACGGTGAAATCCACTTCGCGATGTGCCTCGCCGGTGCGAATCATCAACGGCACATGGAGCTCTTCATTGTGCAGTTTGAAGCCGTGCCCTTGGTCGCCGCGCTCCTTGAACTGCTCGCCGTGATCTCCAACGATGACAATTATCATATCATCGTAGAGTCCTTTCTCTCTCAAATAGCCGAAGAGCGCTCCAAGACTCGTGTCCATGTACCGTATCTCGCCGTCGTACAGATTGACGTTTTTCTGTGTGCGCTCCTCGTAAGGATAATTGCTCTTTTGATCTTTGAAGATGCGGAACTTCTCAGGCGGCTTATATGGATCGTGCGGATCGAGGTAGTGAAGGTAGAAGAAGAACGGCTTACCTTGCTGGCGAAGTTTTTCTAACTCCGCCATCGCTTCTTCGGTAATTTTATTCGCTGGAGCGCGTACGAATTCTTGATAATGATCGTAACCCTGATCGTATCCGAACGTTTTCGTAATCCAGGGATTCGGCGTTATGCCCGAAGTTGCGTAGCCCTGCTTTTTAAAAAACTCGGCCGCCGTTTCGAGGTCGCTGCTCAATTTATGAAAAACAGTCTCCGCTTGTTCGCGGCTATTGGGAGGCATCACGCCGTGCGCCACCGGATAGAGCCCTGTAAAGAAGGTTGCCAATGATGGCGGAGTCCACGGCGCGGCAGTCACCGCATAACGGAATAGTACGTTCTCGCGCGCGAAGGCATCCAGATTGGGGCTGGTATCACGCTCATAACCGTAAACCCCCAAATGATCCGCCCGTAAGGTATCGAGGACAATAAGCATCACATTCTTTTGGCGCGGAATAAGATACTCGCGCGCGAAAAATGCGCCGGCGAGCAAACAAACTAAGACGGCAACCGAAATAATCAGCGCTCGTGACATTAAACTCTCCTCTAAACCCTTACCGTACGGCTGTTGCCGCGGCCTCTTTTCGGCTCAGAATCTTATCTCACAGCATGTCGCGCTCTGTAAACCAGGGGACGGCAAAGCCAGCTACCAGGGGGGTTCCGCGACTATGCTAAGTCCAAAGCATAGTGGTGCTCCTGCTAAAGTAGTGGTAGATTTACTGCCGCCTAATTCGATTAGACCGTTTACGTTATTCGTTCAATGAACAAACAGTTTCCGCCCCTTTCCCATCTCGACGCGCTTGAGGCGGAAAGTATTCATATCATCCGAGAAGTGGCCGCACAGTTCGAGAAACCGGTTACGCTCTATTCGATCGGAAAGGATTCAAGCGTTTTGCTGCGACTGATCGAGAAAGCTTTCTATCCCGGTAAGTGCCCTTTCCCGCTCATGCATATAGATACAGGCTTCAAGTTCAAGGAGATGTATGAATTCCGCGACACCTATCCGAAGCAGCGCGGCTTTCAGCTGATCATTCACCGAAACGAATCAGCGATTGCTGAAGGTGCAAATCCCTTTTCTCTCGGCACCCAGCGCTGCTGTGGACTCTTGAAAACTAAGGCGCTGCTCGATGGCCTTACCGAAAACGGGTTTGACGCAGCTATCGGC
>CAYTAW010000315.1:0-4345 GCA_964435675.1 uncultured Bdellovibrionales bacterium | reverse complement strand
CAAGATGACTATGAGAGTAGTCAGCGGAAGCGCCAAAGGAATGAAACTTCTCGCCGTCCCTGGCGATACGACACGCCCCATTCTTGATCGCGTTAAGACATCCCTCTTTGACATACTACGCCCCGAAATCGAAGGAATCACCGTGCTCGACCTTTTTGCGGGAAGCGGTGCGGTGGGAATCGAAGCGCTGAGTCAAGGGGCATCTCGCTGCACTTTTATCGATATGGCGAAACCCGCCGTCGAAACAATCAAGAAAAATTTGCAGCATACCGGGCTGCACGATCGCGCAACAGTCATTTGCAACGATTCGTTCCGATTCCTGAAAAGCAACAAAGAATCGTTCGATCTGGTCTACGTTGCGCCGCCGCAATATAAGGCGCTCTGGATCAACGCGATGCACGCGATTGCGGAACGGCCGGGCATCGTTGCCGCTGGCGGAATGATTATCGCACAGATCGATCCGATTGAAGATGAAGAGCTCGATCTAGCCTCGTTCGTAAAGACCGACAACCGAAAATACGGAAGCACGCTGCTTAACTTTTATCGCGCGCGTTAAAATTCAACTAAATGCCTGCATACGATATCACTGGCACCGCTGCGCTGGGGCGGCTCTGCTCACGGCCGGAAACTATTAAGGCGGACTGGCGACCCAGACACGCTCAGTATTACCCCAGAGCGTCCCCTGCTTCGTCGGTAAATTAATTGCCCAATTCGAGTTTCCGGTCGCACTCAAGGAATACTGCGTGCCATACAAGCCCGAGAACCGCACATATCCTGAGGAGTCGCTATAGCTCGTGCCGAGGGCACCGGCGCTAACGGCAAGGCCAGCAATCGGAGTTCCCGCCGCGTTCACAATACGTCCAGAGAGCATAAAGGTTTGCGCGCTTGCCGAGAAATCGAAAACTCTATTCGCACCGAGAGCTCCCGTTTGCGGCGTATAGCTAAAGCCCGACGCTTCAACCGCTACCGTTATTGAAGGCGACGTGTATATCGAGTTGAAGACATATCGGCCAGCGCTGTCAGTCATGCGCGTGACCGTCCCGGTAATCGAGGTCAAACGCACCACCGCGTTCGCTACCGGCGCGCCATTACCAAGCACCGTTCCCGATACATTCCAATAGCCGGGAACTAGCGTCGGCGTCATCGTGGGCGTCGGCGAGGGCGTGAATGTCGCCGTTGGGCGCGGCGTGACGGTATTAGTCGGCGTGGGTGACGGCGTCGGCGGCGTCAGCGGTAGGCTCCGTGCGCTGTTCACCATATCGTTGAGGTTTATCATACGTCCGGTGACTGTTTTGCCTGAAAGGCCGCTTAAGGGTTTTCCAGTCGTCATCAAGATCGTCTTTATCTGCGACCAGGTGATGCCCGGGAATGCCGACCAGATGAACGCCACGGCGCCAGAAACAAACGGCGTGGCCATCGAAGTACCATCCAAATTGACGTATCTGTTATTCGGATAGGTGCTGGCTATTCTGACTCCGGGGGCGCCGACATCGACCTTGGTCGCTCCGTAGTTAGAGAACGAGGCGAGCGCACCTGACGAGTCAACTGCGGCGACCGAAACCACGATATCTGCCCCAAACTCGGCTGGTCCAAACGGCGACACATCAATATTAGTCGCACTATTTCCGGCTGCGGCAATGAATAAGATACCGGCGGTTTGTTGGCGATTGATAGCATCTCCGAGTGGTCCATACGTCGTTCCCGCGCCACCCCATGAATTGCTCGTGGCGACTAATTCGAAGCCGTATTTTTGTGAAAGCGCTATCAGGTAATCAATCGCGCGAATCGCGTGGAAATACGAGCCACTGCCGTTAGAGCCAAGAAATTTAGCGCCGATGATCCCGATATTTCCAGTGGCGTTGATTCCGGTTATGCCGAGCGAGTTATTGGCGGCCGCACCGATAACGCCGGCGCAGTGTGTTCCGTGTCCGTTATCGTCCATGGCGCTTCCCGCTCCAGTAATAGCATTCAATCCGTAAACGTCATCGACATAGCCGTTGGCGTCATCATCTATGCCGTTATCCGCAATTTCACCCGGATTACGCCACATATTCGGCGCAAGATCTGGATGGTTATAGTCAACGCCGGTGTCGATTACCGCCACGTACGCTTTACGCATAACCGGCGTTTGCGCCCACGCTTCAGGCGCATCTATATCAATATTATTGGCCTGATTTAATCCCCACTGCTGCGGATAAAGCGGGTCGTTCGGCGCGGCTACCGCGCTCACGGTCGCGTTGCAGCTGCACGAGATGTTACGAATTATCGCATGTGTTTCATGCTGCGCCCGGCGGCGCTTATTCGTACGGATTCCATTTCGGACGCGTGCGCATAGTTCGCCGTGGCGTTCGCTCGACGAAATTGCCTTCCCCTGCATGAATGCGCTCTTTTCCAAAGAGCGGATTAAGATCGCACGGTGGCTTTCATCGCTGATGGCGATTGGGGCATCGCTCGAATCGGAAACTTCCTGAATGGTTTTTTGTTTGAGATTGTTGACCGAGCTTACGGTGAAGACGTATTCGCCCGGTCTGCAGTTCAACCTATCTTCGGCAATTGTCGAGGCTGGAAGCGACGCGGTAAGCACCGTTAACACACAATACAGGAATAGTCTCGGAGCATCTCTCCTAATCATTTCGAAGCTCCTTTTGCGCTTGCAGCCGCCTCTTTTGCAGCCGAGGTGTAGATGTCGCTCGCCTTAATCTTGATGACTCTCTGCGCGCCGACCGCCGATGATTTTGTGCCACCGCTTTTTGGCGCAAGCGCGAAATGAAGGCCACCTTGCACATACGCGTTTTCGTCCTGGCGCAGATCCCCTTCACTTACCACAGCTTGATAGACGAGTGGACGGGAAACAATCGAGAACCTCTTGGCAGCCTCACCCGAGAGCGTGAGGCGCACAGAATAGATCTTGGTCAACGATACCTCGTTGCGCCAACTCATTGTGTCGCCATCGAGCGCTACGAAATGGCTCGCATTACCGTATGATACGCGGATACGAATGCCATCAATCACTTCTTGCAACGCTTCCTTTTGCGCTGCCGTCAATGCTTTACCGCGTTCGTTAAATATGGCGCCGGTGAAATACGATCTCGGTGTCGGCGTAGCAGTCGGCGTTTCGGTAGGTGTCGGCGTAGCGGTCGGCGTTTCGGTAGGTGTCGACGTAGCGGTTGCCGATGGTTCTATCGTTGGTGTCGAGGTTGCCGTTCGTGTCGGCTCATGTGTAGGGGTAAATCCGAATGTTGCCGTAGCCGATGGCTGGGCGGTTGGCGTGGAAACGATCGTTGTAGTCGGTTCCGGCGCCGCGGTAAATCCATATGTTGCAGTTGCAGTAGGAACCGGGGTGACATCACGGCACGGGCCTTCATAATCGTTCGGATGCGCCGGATTATTTAAATGTTGTTCATGAGCCTTCTGATAGGTCAATTTGAGCGTATTACCCTCTTTGTTCCCAAGCGCTTCATAGTCCACCGCGCCGTGAGGAACGTGGCAAATATAGATCTCTCGGTTTGGATCTTGAGTGGCGGTCGGTGTTGGCGTTGGTAAACAGCGATAGTAGCTGCCATCGCCGTTCAATTGCGGGAAAGTCGACGATGCGGCCATCTGCGAACCGGTAAATGCCGCCAACGCATTCAACCCGCTAGTCCTGCTCACCGTGAATTCAACGCTTGCCCCTGGGGAGAGGGTTCCAATCACCCCACTGGTGCCGACTTCGAGATTTTTCCAGACAAGATTAGTCAATGTGTACTCATTCTGGTTCGTAGCGCGCCATATGAAATGATCGCTTCCATTCAAACAGACTGACAGTAAGGCTACTTTTGGCGACGGTGTAGCGGTCTGAGTTGGCGTCGAAGTGCTGGTATGCGTCGCCGTGACGGTCGCCGTAGCCGTATTTGTCGGCGTCTTGGTTACTGTTGGTGTCACCGTGGCGGTGGCCGTCTTAGTTGGCGTATGGGTGTTAGTCGCCGTCGCGGTAGCCGTCGATGTGGGGGTCGCCGTATGCGTAGATGTTGCTGTGCCGGTCGCGGTCGCAGTCGACGTGACCGTAGAAGTGGCAGTAATTGTCGGCGTGGCAGTTTTAGTGCCAGTCCACGTTGGCGTAGCGGTGCGCGTTACTGTTGCCGTTGCGGTCGAAGTCGCCGTATTAGTCGCGGTCTGTGTGATTGTCGGCGTCTGCGTGACCGTGAATGTTGGGGTTATCGTGGCGGTGTTTGTTGGCGTGCTCGTTCTCGTTGCGGTCGCGCTTGAAGAGCCTGGCGCCGCTCTCGAACGGCTCGATCAGCTGCAGGATGCCGCCTATGTCGTCTGCGGTCGCTTCGCGCAGGCTCTCGAGCTTTTCGTCGACGAC
>CAYTAW010000314.1:0-4356 GCA_964435675.1 uncultured Bdellovibrionales bacterium | reverse complement strand
GACCTGCCCGTGATCGGCATTCACAAAACTTCGGACATCGACAAACTGCTCGACCAGGGAAGAAAATACTCCTTCGACCCTTACCCGAAAGAACTCTGCGCGCGCTTCAAAGAAATTCGTCTGCATGAGGAGCTGGAAGTTCCCCCTATCACGCGTGTTGCTACGGACGCAACGCTTCTTGACCGGCTACGGACCCGCGCCGATGCTTTATTTGAAGAACTTAAAAAAAGTAACCCAGCCGATATCGTCATTCCCTACTGCACCTCCCCATGGGTTAAATGTTTCGTCGAAGCGCACTCCGGTGTGCGTCCGTGTGATCCATGGGCTACCGATATCACCTCGCTCAATACATCGGAAACCTTTCAGGATGCCTGGCAAAGTTCTGACCTGGTGCAATTGAGAAAAGCTACCGTCGGTCTTGCCGAAATGCCGCGCAAATGCAGCACCTGCACCTTTGCCGAAAAACATCTCTTTGTCGACGAATTGTTCGAAATCTTAAAGCAGAGCGGTCTTGATATCGACAAAATCACGCTGCCTGAGAAGTTCAACTCACTCGATGCCTTGCGCGCCTCGAGTGCGCTGCCGCTCCCTCACGAGCGCAATATCAGCGAATGCTTGAACGCGTTGAGGACGTTGCGAAAAAACTCGGCACGCGCCCTCCCCGCAGCGGACTCAATCGCCTATCTCGAGCAGTGCTTACACCTTGCAACATCGGCGCAGGAGACGAGCGCCGTTCGCGCGACGCTCGCTGAATTGTGGCTCGCCGACGAAAAACCAATCGATGCCCTCGAACAAGTGTGGCACTTCGTCAAATTATCGCGCGAAGGGAGCGTTGATTCTGCCGCTATTGTGCCTGCGCTCCATGCGCTATTTGCTCGCTCGCCCTCATACGAACTCGCGCTGCTCATATCGCGCTTTACCACGGGCGTAGCGGGAGTAGCTGATTGCGCGAGCCTGCGCACACTTTTTGCCACTGCAGCGACTCAATGCGGCGACGTGCACGGGCCGACGCTCGTCGCTATGGCGCCAATACCCATATTTCAGATCAAGGAGTCATCCCATCCCGACGTGGCGGATCGCCTGCGCAACTCGTGCTATCCGCTCATCACACCGTCGCAGCCAGGCTGGTCGCCGGAGGCGCTCGCCATTGAATGGAATCCGTTTAACGGTAGCTGCCTCGTTAATGGCATCCAAGACTCACTGGGCGTAATTGACGTATATGGAATGATTGAACTCGGCCGCGCCCTTCCAGAAAACGGCACATTTCTCGAGCTCGGCTGCGCGTCGCTCCTTTCTCCGATTTTGACGGCAGTGGGTCTCAAGGAGAAAGCGCACACGGCGCGCAGCTACTATGTGATCGACCAAGTAGATGACGAACGCTCAGGAGATGCGTCCGATCCATTTGTCCGGCTTCTGAACGGCCTGGAAGAGTCTGGCCTCTCCTCTCTCGTTACTCCGCTACGCATGACATTCGACCGAGCGGCAGCGATGTTTCCCACAGCATCACTCGATACTATCATCATAAACATGGACCGCCCCGGATTGTGCAGCCCCGAAACTCTGATCGTGTGGTTTTCGAAATTAAAGAGCGGGGGCCGGTATCTGCTGCAGTCAAAAGGCGGTTCCGACAAGATGTTCGAAGCGGTCATCGAAGCATCACGACGCCTCCGCCTGGATTGCAATCTGCGCCGCACCCCTTTTCTCTCTCTGTGGGAGATAGAAGCGCCATGAATGGACCATCCGACACTATAGAAACGGCGCGCGAAGTGAATTTCAAATGCAATCTCTGTGGGCAGAATAATATCGTGCCGATAACTCAGCTCGAGCGCGAAATCCGCTCCTGCGCCACCTGCAATTCGACCGTGCGTATGCGGCACCTTAGCTGGATCGTATCGCGCTGCCTTTTTAACCGAGATTTAACGATACCGGATTTTCCCCTGCGCAAAGATATCCTCGGTACGGGCATGACGGATCCCTCGGAGGTCGCGGTACCGCTCAGTGAAAGGCTCGGCTATCACAATTCATTTTATGACGGCGAGCCCCGTCTCGATATTACCGATATTCCGACGGAATCTATCGGCCGCTACGACTTTCTCATCTCTTCGGAAGTCTTCGAACACATTCCGACTCCTGTGCACAGAGCATTTGTTAATGCGCGTCGCCTACTGAAGAAAGGGGGGCATTTTATTTTTAGCGTGCCATTCGGCGAACAGAATGAGACGATTGAACACTTCCCCGATATGCATCGGTACGAGGTGCGGCGCAATGGCGAAGAGGGCTTCTTAATTAATTGGACGGCGTCTGGTGTCATGCAAATACGGCACTCGGTCGCCTTTCATCCAGGCCGAGGAGATACGCTCGAAATGCGTTTTTTTTCCGTGCCCGATATTATCGCGCATTTGAAAGCGGCGGGCTTTACTGATATTACGCTCTGGCAGAAGTCCTATCTGCCATTCGGTATTCACCGCTCGGAGTGGTGTGGCGCTCCTTTCTCGGCTCGTGCAACGTAGTGAGCACTATGATGAACGAGGCTCAATTAATGTTGAAAAAGATGAAGGAGCTGCCTGAGCCAACGGAAGCAACAGCCGAAAATTGCTTTGCGGCAATCAAGGCGCTTCGCGAAAACACCTCTTCGTCATTTCCGCTCAAACACGCAATTATATATTTACGGCGCTGCATCGCTGCGAACAAAAACGCGTCATGTGAATTGCGCTACATGCTGTTCGAGTTGCTCATAGAATTCGACGACATTAAGGCGGCGGTGAACGAAGGGAATATAATACTCGGCATGGAGAATGTACACGCGAATCATAGGCATTCTGTTCGCCACACGCTCGCTACTCGCATGCTAGTGATGCACAAACCCTTAGAGGCGCGTGATTATATTTTGCCGATGCTCGCGGAGCGCCCGACGTCGGATATCGTTCAAATGATATACTGGAGTTTGTGGGCCAAGACCGAGCAGAAGTTGAATCGCACCCCTCTGCCGCGCTCAATTGATGAGCACTTTTCCTGTGCCCGCGAGGAGTGGAGAGCCTCTGAGTCATTTGATGCGACCCATCCTTTACATACCGTAGAGTTTGTCGATTTCAATAATATCACCAGTCATCTTGTAGGGGCGCTGCCCGCGGTCCGCTTTGAACTTCCCGAGCCAAAATCGCTCGATGAGTACCACTATGCGCCACATGAAATCATTGAAAAACTGAAAGATGCTCAACCTCCGCTGCGCGTCTTTCGCACTGAACGGGCAACCATCCACTACTCACGCGAAAAAGCGGTTGTATATGACGGTGCGGGACGACTCTTCTCACCCTCGAGTTCGGAGATTCGCTCTTTTCCCAGATCGGAAGAAAATAAAGTTCACGTTACCGGAACTGCTGGGCTGCTGCTCGATGAATACACTCAGAACAATTATGCGCACTTCCTGCTCGATACCTTGCCGCGCTTTTACTTCTACAATCAACTTGTTACCGAACCGATTAAAAAATGGTTGGTGGGGTCCGCGCGGCGGCCATTTCATCTGCAGATGTTCGACGCACTTGGCGTGTCAAGCGATGCGATCGTTGATCTTTCGCAGCACTCGTTGGTCAGCACAGATACGTTGTATAGCTTGGCGACCTACGGATGGGAGGCACAGCATCCGGCGCGCTGCGGCTGGCGTCCCGCGCTCGACTTCGTGCGTGAAAAAATATTTAACACGCTCGGCGTCAGTGCCACTCGCGGCAGGCGCCGAATCTTTGTTTCTCGGCTGGATTCTGGACCGCGCGCAGTATACGGAGAAGAAGAACTTTTTGAGAAGCTTGAACATGAGTGGGGCTTCGAGTCGTTCAAGCTGAGTCAGCTACCATTCGCCGAGCAGGTGCGTCTATTCGCCGATGCGGAAATCGTGGTCGGAGCTCACGGAGCCGGCCTCGCTAACATTCTATTTTGTCCTCCAGGCACGACCGTCATTGAAATATTGCACCCCTTTTGTGGAACACACGCATACGCAACGATTGCCCTTTCAATGGGGCTCAATTATCACTATGTGCCGGGCGAATCACTTTCGACCTCTCTGGTCGCGCGCAGCGCAGATACGCATCGACCGCACCTCGCCCATCAAGATTATCGTATCGGAATAAAGTGTCAGCGCAGCATTCGCTCCTTCCTGCAAAACAGCACACATACCCCGCGACAAAGGCTCGCAGCCCAAGCGGAGAAGCGAATTCTCGAAGTTGCCGAGCCGGTTAGCACCGCGCCAATCTCGATCGAACTACACGCCGATTCAGGGCGTTGGCGCGTAAATGGCATTGAGATTGACCTGCCGCTTAGTGACATCCGGAAGCTGATACAGGTCGGAGAGGAGTTGCCCACCTC
>CAYTAW010000313.1:0-4362 GCA_964435675.1 uncultured Bdellovibrionales bacterium | reverse complement strand
GCTGAGGAGATTGGCTGCAGCTCGGTACTACTGAAGCCCGCGCTCGACGATCTCAAGCGTGCCGGCATTATCGCGCGCGGCGATTCGCGCGATATGCCCATCATTTTGACGCGCGAACCGCGCTTGATCACTATTGATCAGATAAAAGAGGCGTTGTTCAAAACGAACGCAGCGGTATACTTCCCAGAAGAATTAGGCAAACTGTTTGCCGCTTTCCGTGAGCAGGGAAAGTCAGGGTGCACGCTCGATGATATCGTGCGGCGCCAGGAAGAAAAAGGGAATGAAAAGGAGTTGGAGTGACCGAGCAGATACACATTGAGAAGTTATCAAATGGGCTGACGGTTATAGTTGAAGAAATGCCGCACGTGGAATCGGCTGCCTACGACCTATTGATTCCCGGTGGAATTCTCAACGACGATGAAACGTGTGTCGGCGCTTCTCTCGTGCTTGCCGAACTGACGAGCCGTGGCGCCGGAGATTTAGACGCCCGGCAATTGATGGAGGCTTTTGACGATCTTGGCGTGCGTCATGGAGAATCAGCCGGTCACGATCGTTTCTATTACAGCGGTGGACTGTTGGCGGATACGCTGCCCGAGGCTCTGAAACTCGTTTCGCTTATGGTGCGTCAGCCGAGCTTTCCGGAAGAAGAGCTCGATCCGATACGCAGCGTTTTTCTTCAAGATATCGCCTCGCTTCAAGATAACCCCGCGCGGCGTTCTTCAATGGAGATCTCGAAACGGTATCACCCAGCGCCCTATAATCGTCCCGGAACTGGAACGGTCGAAGGGCTTAACGCAGTCACGCTCGATCATTTGAAATCGCGCTGGCGCGAAACCTTTTTACCCGATGGGGCGATTCTCTCGGTGGCCGGTAAAGTTTCCGCGCAGCGGGTGATCGAATTGGCAGACCAGCAATTCGGCGGTTGGAAAGGAAAAGGTAAGGAAATTCCGGCATTCGGAAAAGTCAGCCCGCCTTCGGTCTATCATATCGATTATGAATCCTCCCAACTCCAGATTATGATGGTGTATCCATCGGTCGTGTTTGGCGATCCCGATTACTACGCGGCGAAGGTCGCCGGCGGTATTCTCTCGGGCGGCATGTTCGGAAGATTATTTATCGAGGTGCGCGAGAAACGCGGCCTCGTATATAGTGTATACGCCAAGCATTCTGCGACCAAATCGTACGGCACAATGACCGTTTACGCAGGCACCACGCCGGAACGTGCGCAGGAAACCCTTGACGTCACCTTAAGGGAGCTTAACAATTTACGCGGCACTATTACCGAAGAAGAGCTGGCGCGCGCAAAAGCCAATTTGAAGGCGACGGTTATAATGGCAGATGAATCGAGCGGCGCGCGCGCCTCGTCGAATGCGTCCGATTTTTGGCTAATTAAGCGCGTGCGGCCGATTGAAGAAATTAAATCCGAGATTGATAAAGTAACGATCGCCGACATCGACCGGCTTACCGAGCGCTTTCCGGCTGAGCACTATAGTCTGCTGACTCTTGGTGGCCGTTCGCTTGCTGAGCCTGGAGTGCGATCGATTACGGGAGCTGTATAATGACGCAATCTAAAGTAACCGAGCACACGCTGGAAAACGGACTAAAGATTATCTGTGAATCTTCGCCGCGTGCGCAAAGCGTCGGCGTCGGGTTTTTTGTTCAGACCGGTTCGCGCGATGAGACAAAAAAAGAGTCCGGTGTATCTCACTTTTTAGAGCACATGCTTTTCAAAGGAACCGAGAAGCGCAACGCGCTCCAGCTCACGTTTGAGATGGGAAATATCGGCGCGCAGGCAAATGCGTTCACGAGTGAAGAGAATACGGTCTATTATGCTACCGTTCTTCCCGAGTACCTTGCGCAGATGCAGGATATCCTCTCCGATATGATGCGCTCAACGCTCGATACCCATGAATTCAACACTGAAAAGAATGTGATCCTCGAAGAGATAGCTCTCTATGAAGATCGGCCGCAGTTTTTTCTTTTCGATAACGCGACGACGCACTTTTTTGGAGAACATCCGGCGGGGAATTCCGTGCTCGGAAGCGCTGAATCGATCAAAGCGCTCGCGCGCGATGAGATGAAAGCGTATTTTGATCGGCGCTATGCTCCAAATAATATGGTTTTTGTTTGCGCGGGTAATATCGACGCCGATCGCGTCATCGCCCAAACGGAGTCGCTCTGCGGGAACTGGAAACGTTTCGATACTCCCCGTAGCCGTCCAGAATTTGTCTGCTCAAAAAAAGAGAAGATTTTCAAGAAGCCGAATATTCAGCAAAGCCATGTGCTGCTGCTGAGTGATGGGCCGAGCGCGCAAGATAAAGATCGGTATGCGCTGAGCCTGCTTTCGATGATTCTCGGCGACTCCACGGGATCGCGGATGTATTACGATTTGGTACAGAGCGGGATTGCTGAATCAGCAGGCGCCGACACTGACGAGCGCGATCAGGTCGGATGCTTTTACGCGTACGCGGTAACCGAGCCCGAGAGTGCGGATCAAGTTTCACAAAAAATGCGTTCAATTCTGCAATCGGCGCGCGATTTTTCCGAGGCGGACGTCAATCGTGCGAAGGTAAAATCCATTTCGCGAATCGTCGCAAGCGGCGAGCTTCCCATGGGAAGGCTGATGGCGCTGGGCAGCGAATGGCTCTATCGTCAGGAGATTCAGAACCTTCAGGAATTGATTGCCGCCATAAAGTCCGTGACTGTTAAAGACATTCGGCAAGCCCTAGAGCGGTTTTCGCTTGAATGTATTAGCGAATATCGGCTGATTCCCGAATAGTTTGAAGGCGGCGCGCCGTCGACAGGCTTTTTTTAAAGACCGACGTACATTTTCCTTAAAGTTGCTCCCGCGCCGTGCTACTCTGTCGCAATGAGCAGTACCCCCGGTTTTGATCCGGCGCCGCAAAAAATTGCCAGAGGCGCGACCGAAGTCGATCTTTCATCAGTGACCCTTAACGGCTTAGCTGCGGAGCGAATCGTTCTCGATCACACATTAGCGCCGCCGCATATTACGCAGCGCATGCAAGCGAATTTTATTGAGGCCGCGAACGCGCGCATCGATTCGTTGCTGATGGACGGCGCCGGAGTGAGATACAATCTGCCCGCTCAAGATGGTTTGTGGCAGAGTGCTCTTTCGGCTTTTGAAGATCGTCTTCCATTTGCTCCGGGTATTAACTATCAACGTCAGGTTTTTGCACGCGATGCTATTCTTCATCCGAGCGCCATCGCGCTGACCGTCACGCATATGGTTCACTACTCGAAAGAGGGAGAGCCAGAGCGATCGCTTTTTCCCAGCGTAGAGCGCATCGAGCAGATCTCTTTAGCGCCGGTGCTGACGCGGGTCGATACAATATTTTCAGGAGCGGGAGGCGCAAAGACATGGATGTTCTCGGAGACGGCCAGCGCTCCGCTATTTTCTCAGCGCGCTTTCTTGAGCGCATTAAATGATCTGGCGCGTTTTGACGGAGTGTCGGTAAATGTGCGCCGAGGCGCCGAGCTTCCCCTCCTGTTGCGCAAGGCTGTAGATTTCTCAATGCCGGCTTTTGGGCGCGTCGTCGTCCCCGAGTGCGGTCTTTTGTTCCGGGTGGAGGTCAGCCTCGGGAATTCCTACGCGGACATTGATCTGGCGTGGGGAGATAAGATGGTGTGTCTTTCTTGTGCACTTTCCAAAGGATACGAGCCCGTTTTCTCCTATAAACCAACCGTTGCCGCGGAAGTTTACGAATCGTAGCGATCTGAACCACGCTTAAAACCTGGCGCCAACGTAATCCAGTGTCATGCTATTGACACCCATCTCCTCATCACTCTTGTAACCTATTGAATATAAATCATAAAAATTCCTCATTGGCTGAGAACAATGCTTGCAAGAGAGGCCATAGGGGTATCCCTATGTTGGCGCCCCGATGGAGAGAGTAACGATATGAAAATATTCGATACACAAATGGACGGGCTTCAGAAGTCGCTCGAGCTAACCTTCCGCCGTAATGAAGCGATCACCAGCAACATTTCGAATGCTGAAACGCCTCAGTACCGCGCGGTTGATTTGAGCTTTGCCGGAGAACTCGATCGCGCCATGGGCGGCGCTCCGTCGGAACTCAAAAAAACCGATTCAAAGCACCTCGATGTTTCCTCAAGCGAAATTGCGCACTTCATTCCGGATCTTTCCGGAGCAACCAAGCCGGACGGCAATAACGTTGACATCGATATCCAGATGGGACGCCTTGCCTATAACAGCGGCAAGTACTCACTCAGCAGCGCCATGTTGAGAAAAAAATTCCAATTCCTCTTCAACGCTATTAGGCAGTCAGCATAGGAGGCGTACTCATGTTCAATCCTTTGGAAATATTGTCGAGAGGTTTAAGC
>CAYTAW010000312.1:0-4364 GCA_964435675.1 uncultured Bdellovibrionales bacterium | reverse complement strand
CCATGCCTCGCAGCTGAGTGTCTGCCATTCCTCGACTGTAAATCGCGCTGTTGAAATTAGCGCACGTGTCGGCTTCTCGATCTGTTTTACGGCGGTGATGTACGTTGTTACCACGCAACTTCTTTCGCCTTTTCTTGATGAGATTTTGGCGACGGCTCGTATCCCGGAATTTCGCTATCTGCGCGTCTTTGTCACGCTCTCGCTGATCTTGTCAGTTGGGATGTTGATTGCGACTCCACTGAATATGGCTGCATCTCCGCTGCGCGGCGTAGCCGGAAGCCTCTCGAGTTATCTGACAATTACCACGCGGATAAGTACCACCATGGCGCTTGTGCTATTGGCAAACGTCGGCCTTTATTTCTACTCGTACGGCTTCGATATCCATAAAGGATTGGGGCCCGAGCTGTTGATACTGGCGCAGCGCGTTGTCGTCATCATGAGTCAAGTCTTCTTGCTGGTTCCGATTTCGAGCGGCGCGCAATTTGTCCATGACGCTCGTCAGTTGATGATCGGCATTCCTGCCGAGTGGTCGATGGTGGCGCTCGTGGTGGCGCGGCTGGCTTACTTGGCCGTGTGTTTCGGGTTCATACGCGCTAACACCTTCCGGTGGGGAATCGGCGCTTCGTGGCGTTCGCTGCTGATTGTTGGATCGTTCGTAACGGCTGCCATTGCCGCCGAGAGTTTCATTATCATGAACGAGTGGGTGCCAAATCGGGCGATTGAAGTTTTCGCCATATCTTCAGTGCATGTGAATCTCTCTGCGTGGCAGATCGGTTGCGCGATCTTTAATTGGGCGGTGATTTTCCTTGCTGGCACCGTTACCATCGCTCGCAAACGCAGCTTAGTTTCTTAGTTTCATCCTACCTTCTTTTTCAATAGTGCTTCAGCAGAGGAGGATTATACGTCGTAGACGAAGCGCATCTCGACTTTAATATCAGGAAGAAGCGAGAGGTTTACCGGGCACGAATGCGCGGCGTTCTCGAGCTTCTGTCGGGCTTCTGCGCTTAATGCGGCGGGTAGATGGAATTCGACCGGAAGCTCAGCAATTCGCCGCGGCGACTGCTGCATAATCTTTTCAATCGAGCCGCGGCTGTTGGTCAGATCGTATTGATTGCGCTCGGCAACGATCGCCATAACTGTCATGGCGCATGATACGAGTGAGGCCGCCGCTAGGTCAGTCGGAGAAAAACTGCTGCCGTCACCGTTATTATCGACCGGGGCCGCGGTATTGATTGTGGTACCCGAGGGCGTATGCAGTAGCGAAACCTTTTTCCCGGGCTTAAGCTGCGCTTCGATGCGAATCGACATGACTACTCCTTCTGCAATTCCTGCAGCTCCGGATCTTCTTTGTCGCCGAAGGGATCGTTCTCTTCCAGTTCGTCCAGCTCTTCATCAGGAAGATTGCCGTCGTATAGAAGCCCTTTGCGGTGTTGATAATAGGCTGACTGCATAAAAAGATAGTAATCGACCGAGGACGATTTTGCGGCTTCTACGGCTTCGAGCAAGCCTGCGCGGATATCAACAAAACGCAGAGTCGAAAGCGGGAACGAAATTTTATCACGAGTGCTGGCGTCAACATTGCTGAAACCAAAAATCACTATTGGATCGACCGCGAAGTCCACGAGTGTGCCGAAGGCGTCACGAACGTTTGATGGCCCTAAGAAGGGTAAAACGATATAGGGACCCGGTGGCACGCCGTGGTAGGCGAGGGCGAGACCGAAATCTTCGCGATGGTCTTCGAGGCCAACGTGCTTGGCGACGTCGATCAAGCCGAAGAGACCGATAGTCGAGTTAATGAGAAAGCGACCGGTGTGCTCGGCGGCTTGCGTAAACTTGAGCTGAACTACGTCGCTTAGCAGATACATCGGGTAGCGCAGGTTGGCGAAAAAGTTATGAACGCCCGTACGAACTACCGTAGGCGTGACCGAATCGTAGCCACTGGCTACCGGTTCGAGCAGGTGAATATCGACCTGGTCGTTAAACCAAAATATATCTCGGTTAACCGACTCGTATGGATCCTCGATTTCGTCTTCGGCAAATGCCAATGATGTCGGCGTTAGAAACGGACAAAATGTCAGGGTAAGGGCGAGTAACAAGCGGATCGTCATAGCGGTATTTTGAAGCGATAGACTGCCACGATTTAAGCAGGAAACAGTCAAAAGTAAAAGCACTTCAATTTAACAACGCACGCGGCATTTATCTGTAAGGAGAGAGCGCTTTTGCGCGGGCTGCGGCGGGAGTGGGCGACTGATCGTCAAAGAAATCGTCTACCGGAGTCGGCTCAGCGTCAGGATCGCAATCACAGGTGGGCGTCGGTGTCGGCACCGCCGTTGGTGTTGACGGGGTTGGGGTAGCCGGTGTTTCCGGAACCGGTGTGGGGGTCGCCGTTGGGGTTGGATCGGATCCCGAATCGTTACTGATCGAATCTACCGCAGCGGCGCCCCCCGCGATTGCGCCGCCACCGGCAAGCGCACCTCCAGCCAGAACTCCGGAAGCGGCAGCGACCCCTAATCCAGTAGAGACGATAGTTATGGTACCGATTGTTAAATTGTTACCGGTAACAGCCATACTGTAATTGCCGGGAGGAATTGAATCGAACACCGCTGTACCGCCGTTGGACTGAGCGGAGTAGACTTTTCCATTCACATTATTCGTCAACTGAACTTGTGAGCCGCTATTCGGCGCGCCGCCCGGTTCGGACACTTGGACTTCAACGCGGCTGCTCTGCACACCGCGCGATTCATGAATTGCGCGCGTAATGCCTTGGCAATCCAAAATTACCAGCTGTGCCTGCGCTGATGCTGCAGTGAGAAAAACGACTGCCAGCACAATGAACGCAGACACGATCAAGTTAAAAATCTTTGACGGCATCAGAAACGCTAAATCCTATAAGCATGCGCCGCTCGGCGCGGTGGCGGCCGCCTTAGATTTACATAAGTTGAGATAATTTGCAGCCTCAGATTACCGTTTTTCCTGCCTTCGTCCTCCGGGGCTACGGCGGGCAAGCCCGCAGGGGGCTGCGGGGGATTTTGTCCGAATTTAGGGCTCCTCATTTTTCGAGTTCATGCTATTCTTTTGGCCTTCAGTTATGGCCGGTATCTTGCCCAATTCTTCGCTCAAAAGGTGGTTTTTACCGCTTTCATATGTCGCATCGATCATTCCGTTCGCTCCCGTTACTGTTATCGTCTCTGCCCTGTTAATTGTATGCGGCTCGGCTAGCGCTGAATTCGAACCGTCCCAGACTCTTTCTGTCATGGTGCGTGAATCAAAAGTTCGTACGGCACCGAGCCATTGGTCGGCGGCTGTTGCTGATTTGAAATATGGAGACACGGTAACGGTTATTTCTGCGGGGAATCCCTGGGTGGAAGTTTCGGTTTCATCTGGCGCGAAAGGATTTGTGCATGCGTCGGCGGTCTCGGTGCGACGTGTTATATTAAAGGCGGATAGCGGTGTTCAGGATTCCGAGGTAGAGCCGGCCAACGTTGTGCTTGCGGGTAAGGGGTTCAATGAGGACGTCGAGGACCTCTATCGCACGGAGACTGCTGAAGCGAATTTCGCGTTGCTCGACTCTTGGGAAAAGCAGCGTGTCAGCGGAGAAGAGCTGTCGGAGTTTGTAAAGAGCGGCGGGTTGAAGCAATGACCAGGTTGAATATTCTCCACCGTGTATTGCTCGGTGCGCTCACACTCTCGACATGCGGATGCATCTATGTCCAGCAGGCAGGCACCTATTTGGGGCGGGCCGTGGGCATCGTTCCCGGTAAGACGGAATACGGGCCTGAAGAACAGCGCGCTCAGGCAACAGCGATAATATCCCCCGAACAGGAGTATTATATTGGCCGCGCCGTGGCTGCGCGGATGTTGGCGCGCTTTAAAGCCGATTCAGACGAGCAGCATCAACACTTCTTGCAGCTTGTGGGGGCGGCGCTAATCTCATCGGGAGCGGCAAGTGATACTTTTGGCGGCTACCATTTTATTATCATCCAAAGCGACCAATTGAATGCAATATCAGCTCCCGGCGGGTACGTGTTCGTCACCACCGGATTTTTGAGAGTGCTCACTGATGAAGATCAATTGGCTGGGATCTTGGCGCATGAGATCGCGCACGTTGAAAAGCGGCACGGCATCAAGATGCTGCAAAGAAGCGATGAGTTTGCGGCGCTTGCTTCTCTCGGCTTAGCCGCGGGAAGTTTGAATTGCGCAGAAGCCCTGACGCAGGCGACCGCGCTATTTACCCAACTAGTCGATAATCTAATCGATACGCTGCTGGAGAAAGGGTATAGCAAGGATATGGAGTTTGAGGCTGATGGCCGTGCCGCCGAGCTAATGGGGGCAACAGGTTATCAACCCGCGTCACTGCTCGAAGC
>CAYTAW010000311.1:0-4413 GCA_964435675.1 uncultured Bdellovibrionales bacterium | reverse complement strand
CCACCATACTGAATACCGTTCCATATTTGCCGGTCATAGCGATCCCGGCATTTCCGCCACACTCTTCTACGGCCGGGCGGTATTGAACTTCACGCGCCACATCGCTTACGCATACACACGGTTTAAAACGCCCGCCATTACAATAATTAATGGGCTTTTTTGGCTTATCGCGGCGTTTTTCCTCCAACACCTCGGCAATCGTCCAGGTGCGCTGACCAGCGCGATATGAGACACCAGACTTATTCTCCGCTTGGAGCGGAATTTTTGAAATTGCTACAAAAGAAACCGAAAGAACTAGGGCAAGAATGGCTTTTTTCATAGGCCAAATAGTAAACATACTATGAGCATTAAATAAAGATCGGCCTTAAAACCGCGCCGCCTGGAACTGGACAATAAAGGGTTAACCTGGTCTGCTAGAACTATGTCTAAACCTGCAACTAACCGCTTTCCCGGCACCCTTCGGGTTAAGACGCGCGCTGAATTTAAAAAGCTTCAGGCCGGTTCGCGTAAGCATTACTCAAGCCATTTTTTAACGGTGGTTAATCCGAGTTCTCGTGAACTGAGCCGCATAGGCATAACCGTCACGACCAAGGTCGATAAGCGCGCCACGCAGCGAAACCGCATTAAAAGGGTCATCAGAGAATTTTTCCGCCATATACACCGGCAACTGGCCGGAACCTTTGACATCATTGTTATAGCACGCCAAAATGCAACCGATTGCTCATCGGAGGCGATTCGAGAAGAACTTTTCGAAGTGCTCAAGAAACACCGGTACGTGGTTAAATCCTAAATGGTTCACAAAACTATCGTATGTATCGCTGTGCTTCTGCACCGGATCTACAAGGTCACTCTTTCGCCCCTGTTTGGAAACGCCTGTCGCTTTACCCCGTTCTGCTCCGACTACGCACTCGAGGCTATCACGGTGCACGGACTGCTAAAGGGAACACGGCTGGCGATCGCTCGAGTGTGCCGGTGTCATGCCTGGAATCCGGGAGGATTCGATCCGGTGCCTCCGAAGAAAGAAGTTTTTGTTAGGAATTAATAGACCATGGATGATAGACGCACCGCGTTTGCAGTAATTCTCTCGATTTTAATTATTCTCGCCTATCAAAAGTTTCTCGGAGATCAAAAGCGCTACGAAATGGCGCAGGCGAAAGCCGCTATCGCGGCGCACGCAGCGGCCAACCCAACTGCCGCGATCTCTCAACCGACGGCCGCGGGACAAACACAGCAGCATTCGCAACAAGCATCGTCAACGACGCACGTACCGGTGCCGAACCCAAATGCCGCTGCGGGCGCCCCGAGCGACGAAGAACTCGGCAAATCGACAAAAACGACGATCTCCACACCGCTCGTCGATATTGCGATTACGCATCTTGGCGGACGCGTCTCGAATTATTTTTTGCACAAGTACAAGGTTCGCGTCGGTAGCGATGAGATGCTAAATCTCGTCTCGCATCAGTCAGGCGAGCCACTTCCGTTGGGCGTGTACTATGGCGCTATCGATGACAGCCGGGTGCAATATACGCTCGAATCGAGCGGTGGCGCTTCGAGCGTAGAACCTTCACGGTACCAGGTTGGAACCGGAGAAGCGGAATTCGTTTTCGCCGGAGCGCTCGGAAATGGGATCACCATCCGCAAAAAATTAATCATCCAGGCGGGAACGTACCTATTTAAGATTGCAGTCGAGCTTTCGCCAAAGCCCGATTCAACACTACCAATTTGGCTCGAATGGACAACGTTCGTTCCCGAGGCGGTTGCCAAAGAACGATACAATCTTCATCAGTACAAAATTTTAACCGCTCAAAATAAAGTCACCTCGATTCCTCCGACAGACGTTTCACTCTCGCTCTCCGATCACGGAAATAATCAGTGGGTATCGTTCAGCGACACCTATTTCATATCGGCCCTCGTTCCGAGCGGCGCGGGCATGGAAACGAAGATCGGCAAGACCAATGACACGTATGCGATGCGTCTCGGCAGCGCCGGTGGAAACGGCAATTTCCAGGCATTCGTTGGGCCGAAGTACTACACCGACATGCAGAGCCTCGGCCTGCAGCTCGAGCGCAACGTTGATCTCGGCTGGTTCTCGTTCCTCGCTCACCCGCTACTTGGACTGCTGCGCTTTTTCTACTCGCTGCTCGGCAACTGGGGACTTTCGATTATCGCACTAACGCTGCTAATTAAGCTCGCACTGCTGCCGCTGACTCAGGTCAGTTTCCGCTCGATGAAGGCGATGCAGGATCTGCAGCCCGAAATCAAAGCGCTGCGCGAGCGCATCAAGGATCCGACCGAACTGAATCAAGAGATGCTCGGGCTCTACAAAAAACGCGGCGTCAATCCGATGGGCGGGTGCTTTCCAATGATGCTGCAGATTCCCGTATTCCTCGGACTTTACAACGCACTCCTCAACGCAATGGAGCTTCGCCATGCACCCTTCGCGCTCTGGATTAACGACTTGGCGTCACCGGAGCGGCTTGAGATTTTCGGCATCGGCGTACCGGTGATGATTTTAATCATGGGAGCATCGATGCTCGTTCAGCAGTGGACAACGCCGACAACGGCGGATCCGGCGCAAAAGAAAGCGATGATGCTCATGCCGTTTATGTTCACCGGAATGTTCATCATCTTCCCGTTCCCCTCGGGATTGGTGCTCTACTGGCTAGTCAACAACTTGATATCGATCGTGCAGCAAGTGTATCTGCGCGGAAATTCGAAAGCTTCTCCGCTGCAAGCAACGATACTGGCGAGCATCGGTATTTTCGCTTTAGGATATGTCGTAACCCTTTTATAATGGCGCAGTCTTTTCACCCTGCGCTACAATTACTTTGCGCATGAGAGAACAGACGACCATAGCCGCACTCGCAACGGCGCCCGCCCCCGCAGGCATCGCGGTTGTACGCGTCAGCGGACCGTTGGCGCGAAAAGCATTGCATGCTATTTTCCGGGCAAAAACCGATCCCGCAGCTGACGCGCGCCGGCTCGTCTTCGGGCAGCTCCTGGATTTCAAGACGGACGCGATTATCGATAAAGCGCTCGCCGTATTCATGCCGGGGCCACACAGCTACACCGGCGAAGACATTGTCGAGTTTCAATTCCACGGCAGTCCGCTCTTGGTGCAGCGCGTACTACGCTCCCTCTTCGCCTTCGGCATTAGTCCGGCGGAGCCCGGCGAGTTTACGCAGCGCGCATTCCTCAATGGCAAGCTCGATTTGATTCAGGCGGAAGCGATTGCCGACCTAATTAATGCGTCGAGCGAACAAGCGCTGCGCATAGCGAGCGAGCAGCTCGACGGGAAGTTGAGCAGCGCGATTGGCGGCATCGGAGAACCGCTGCGAGACGCGCTCGCCGAGCTTGAAGCAGCAATCGATTTTCCCGAAGAAGATATTAATCCGGAAACAGTGGCGCACATTTCCTCGGTCTGCAAAAGCGCGCGAGAGCTCCTCAATTCTCTGATCGATACATACTCATACGGCCAGGTGCTCAAAGAAGGATTTCGCGTACTTCTATGTGGAAGACCCAACGTCGGCAAATCGAGCCTGCTGAACGCGCTCGTCGGGCAAGAGCGGGCGATTGTCACCGAAATTTCGGGAACTACCCGAGACGTTATCGAGGTAGAAGCTATTTTCTCCGGCTACCGCTTTATTTTCTGCGATTCGGCGGGCATTACGGAAACGACCGATCGCGTCGAGCAGATCGGCATAGAACTTGCGCGTGAACGCCTGGATTGGGCCGACCTCATATTGCTGATTGTCGATGCTACCGACAGTGAAGAGCACTATCAGGAGCTGCTCTCGGAGATTAGCGCGAAGAAAAGAAATATTTGGATGGTCATTAATAAGATCGACGCCAATCCTAACGCCGTCGGCCGCATCATCTGCGATTCGAGCGTCTGCGCGCAAAATATATACCTCTCGGCAAAAACCAAGCGAGGTTTTTCGAGCTTGATCGACGCGCTCAAAGAAGAGGTCTCCTCGCGAGCCCGCGACGCCGCGTCGAGCAGCTTGGTTGTCACCAATGAGCGCCAACGCAACTGCCTTGAGCGCGCCGCCGCCGCGGTCGATCAAGCGCAGCGTTCAATCGCGGCAAACCAGTCGGAAGAAATAGTCAGCGAGGATTTGCGTCAGGCGCTCAAAGAGCTCGAAGAGATCGTTGGGAAGACCTATACCGAAGATATTCTCGGCCGAATCTTTTCAAAATTCTGCATCGGCAAGTAGGCATGAGCACCAGCAACGATTTTCCCAAGTTACGCTGGCCGATCGATATACAGATGCATCAAGCCGGTAGCGAACGGTTAATTGTGATTCGCTGCCCCATCGGTATTACCGAGAAACCGCTGGTTCTCGTTTCGGGAGTAGCTCCCCTACTCGGCGCCTTCGAGGGAAAGAAAAGCGTCGCCGAAATCGAGTCCGA
>CAYTAW010000310.1:0-4416 GCA_964435675.1 uncultured Bdellovibrionales bacterium | reverse complement strand
TTCCCGCACTGGGCGAATAAAAAACAGGGGGAAGAGGTGCTGGAGGCGGTTTCTGCGGTGGTGGCCAATGCGGCGCCGCTGGCCAACACCACCATCTTCAGGCTCGCCGACCTTGACAGCGTCGACAAGCAGTTCCTGGTGGAGCGGCACCTCATGTCCGTAGAGCACGCTCAGAAATCCGATCACAAGGCAGTGATCATCGACGATGAAGAAATGCTGGTCGACCTGAGCACTAAGTTCCTCACTCGCGCCGGATTCACTGTGCACGGATTTACCTCTGCCAAAAAAGCCATCGAGTGGTTCGGAGAAAACCGCGAACTGATTCAACTGGCAATTATTGATATGAAGATGCCGGAGCTGGATGGCAGAGCGACGTTCAAGGAGCTGCGCGCGCTATCGCCCAGCCTGCCGGTCGTTATCCTATCCGGATACACGCATGATCGTGACGTTCAAGATTTAATTAAGAAAGGAGCGATAGCTTTTTTCCAAAAGCCGCTCAAATACCCAGAACTTGTCGCCTGGGTAAGAGAGTTCCTCGGCACAGGCGCCGAAGTGGAAGCCTGATGATTAAGCGCTTCCTCAGCGGAAGCGCTAATGTGTGGTTGAACTTCCTACTTCTTTGTAAATGCGATCATCACTTCCCCTACCCGAAAGCCCCATTTGGTAACCGTGGCGCGGTTTAGCATAGTGTGCTCGTCGAAAAGAAACATCCAATCATCAAAGTCTAAATTGTATTCAGACCCTTCGACGCGAAGAGTCAATTGATAGTTCCACTGCGCGGCGAATCCGTGATTCGCAATTGTCGCCTCTCCCACAACATCACCGGTTGTCGCCCGGTAGCGTTCCGCATTGTCTTTTTTAATCTTCCAAACCCGCTTTTCGATGTCACCGCTCACATAGGTAACCGTTTCATAGAGCGCGAGCTCCTCTCCTTCGACTACGCCGGTAATCTCCACCTTAAAACGGCTTTTAACTCGGCCGGTACGATCAAAGAATATACCGTGGCCAACGAGCTCCCCCGTTAAGAACTGATCAAGCTTAAATTCGGGAGAAATACCCGCGTACTCACGCGCAGCTGGCGCGCAGCCAATCGTCGCTAGAACGAAAAAAACGAGGAGAAATGCGTATACTCTTTTCATTTTGCCGCCTTCGAAATAAGCCAGTGATAACCGTATACCCCCATGAGCCTGACAAGCCCGTGAGGAGACATTCATTGCAGCATAGTGTAAAAGTAAGGCGCGGACGAGCCGCCTTCGCTGCGCAGAGCGCAGTCTACAGCAGCCAGTGCCGCTTTTGGGGTGATATCGCGGATATTG
The DNA here is from genome assembly GCA_964435675.1 of uncultured Bdellovibrionales bacterium. Taxonomy (GTDB): domain Bacteria; phylum Bdellovibrionota_C; class UBA2361; order UBA2361; family CAYTAW01; genus CAYTAW01. Next base: position 3,100 of record CAYTAW010000310.1, on the reverse strand, counting down.
GGCCGGGACACGGAGAAGGGATATGAAGAAAATTGCAGTTTTAGCTGGGGATGGTATCGGACCGGAAGTGATGGCGCAGGCGCTGCGCGTGCTGGATGCGCTGGCTCCCAAACAATTTGAATTCAGCGAGGGATTAGTTGGCGGAGCGGCATATGATGCGCGTGGCACCCATTTTCCAAAAGAGACCGAAGAACTGTGCCGCCGCTCGGACGCGGTGCTTTTTGGTTCGGTTGGCGGCCCGGTCAATCAGGCGCACCTGGAAAAATGGAAAGGTTGTGAAGCAAATTCTATTCTCGCTCTGCGCAAGGCATTCTCGTTCAATATTAATTTGAGGCCAATTCGAGTATTTCGCGCGTTGGGAGACATCTCGCCGCTCAAAGCTTCAGTTCTCGGCGACGGCGTTGATTTCTTGATCCTGCGCGAACTTCTTGGAGACATTTATTTCGGAGAACACCGGCAAGAAATTCGCAACGGCAAGCGCTGGGCGTTCGATGGCGCCGAATACACGGAAGATCAGATTGCTTTGATTGCGGATCGCGCGTTCCGCATCGCGCAAACACGAACCAAGAGAGTATGCTCAGTCGACAAAGCAAACGTGCTCACGACCTCCAAACTATGGAGAGCGGTGGTCAATGAAATAGCTGAAAAATATCCCGACGTAGCTCTTGAGCACATGCTCGTTGATAATTGCGCCATGCAAATTATCCGCAGCCCACGTCAGTTCGACGTAATTCTTACCAGCAATATGTTCGGCGATATTTTATCCGACGCAGCCGCAGTTATCCCGGGCTCGCTGGGCTTGACGCCCTCGGCAAGCCTGAATAGCGACGGATTTGGAATGTACGAACCGTCGGGCGGCTCCGCGCCGGACATTGCCGGAAACGACATCGCCAACCCGATTGCGCAGATACTCTCTGCGGCGCTTATGCTGCGACTCTCCTTTCAAGAACATACGCTTGCCGATCGCCTCGAGGCCGGAATCGACGGCCTCATTTCACGGGGCATTCGCACCAAGGATATCTCAGCCCCCGGAAGCGCATGGGTCCGCTGCAGTGAATTTGCCGACGCGTTAATCGCCGAAATCAAATCGTAGATCGCTTTCAATGCGCCCTCGGCCAGTGATTTGACTGCTTTTTTTGCTCCCTGTACCATCATGGGATGAACGCAAAAGGAAATAAAACTGCCGCATCTTCTGGAACTCCGCGTACCATTACGCTTCCCAACGGCGCCGCGCTCACGCTCAATCCGGTCTTGCTCAGCCCACTCCCCGGCAAAGACCGTTACACCCACTATCTCGATCAGTTTCAGGTGACCTTACCTGACCGCACCTGGCCAAATAAGCGCATCGAAAAATGTCCCACGTGGTGCAGCGTGGATTTACGCGACGGGAATCAAGCGCTCATCAATCCGCTTTCGATCGAGCAAAAGCTACAATTTTTTCAATATTTAGTGGCGTTAAATTTGAAGGAGATTGAAATTGGATTTCCCTCAGCGTCATCGATTGAATTTGAATTTGCCCGGTGCTTGATCGACAACAAGTTGATACCCGACGATGTTACACCTCAGGTGTTGACACAGTCGCGCGATCACTTGATTGAGCGCACATTTGAATCCCTTAAAGGTACCAAGCGCGCCATTGTGCACCTCTATAATCCGACCTCGGAACTTCAGCGCCGTGTCGTGTATCAGAAAGATAAAAAAGAAATTACCGATATCGCGCTACAAGGCGTCAAGCTTATCAAAGAGCTTGCGCGAAACGCGGACTTCGAAGTCGTGCTCGAATATTCCCCAGAGAGCTTTTCGACAACCGAGCTGCAATTTGCGAGCGATATCTGTCACGCGGTCTACGATGTCTGGCAGCCGACTGCGCACAATAGGTTGATATTTAATTGGCCAACGACCGTCGAAGTGTCAACTCCCAACGTTCACGCCGATCAGATCGAGTGGATGTGCCGGCAGTTTGCAGATGTCAAAGATACGCTCGTATTCAGCGTGCACACGCATAATGATCGGGGAACCGGCGTCGCCTCAACCGAACTTGCGCTTCTAGCTGGCGCAAATCGCGTCGAAGGGACGCTTTTTGGAAATGGTGAGCGCACGGGAAATCTTGACATCGTAACGGTAGCGCTCAATCTCTTCTCTCACGGAATCGATCCGCAACTCAATTTGGGCGACATCCCGGCGTTGGTCGAAATGTCGCAGCATTTTACGGAACTGCCCGTGCACGAGCGCCATCCCTATGCCGGGAAGCTCGTCTTCACCGCGTTTTCGGGTTCGCATCAGGACGCAATTCGTAAAGGATTGACCGCACTCAAGGAAAGCAATAGCACAAAATGGGAGGTCCCCTACCTGGCGATCGATCCTGCCGATATCGGCCGTGCCTATGAGCCGTTGGTGCGCATCAATAGCCAGTCTGGTAAGGGCGGTGTTGCATTCGTGCTCGAAAGCCAGTTCGGTTATGAAGTCCCAAAGAAAATGCATCTTGAGGTCAGCCGAGTTGTGCAATCGCTTTCGGAGAAAACGGGCCGTGAGGTCGTCGCAAATGAAGTCTTGCAGGCATTTAAGGATGCATTTATCACCCAGGCAAATGGCCGGTACCGGTTAATCAAATTTTCCGCCGCACCGAAAGAAGGCGCCCCCGACGAGAGCGGCGAACAAGTGGTCGAGTGCACACTGAATGTGAGCGTCGATGGCGGCGAGCCGCGAAAGTTTTTCGGAACGGGCAACGGACCAATCGACGCCTGCCGCGATGCGCTCATTAAAAATGGGGCGCCGGCGTTCCGTCTACTCGATTATTCCGAACACGCGCTGCAAACCGGCTCTGACGCCCACGCCGCCGCTTATATCCATGTCGCACTCGAAGACGGTCGCGACGCGTGGGGAGCCGGCCAGCATGCGAGCACCACCACCGCCGCAGTCGCCGCCTTGCTGAGTGCGCTTAACCGCGCACTGTAAATAGTCCGTGACTGTTATTAAATGGCAAGCCCCGCAGACAAAAGGCAGCATTCTGCATTCGATAGTCAGCTCTTTTTATCTCGTTATTTGATCGATTAAATCGACGGCACGGTCTCTAATTTATCTTACTGAAATCCGTTCCAAT
>CAYTAW010000309.1:0-4432 GCA_964435675.1 uncultured Bdellovibrionales bacterium | reverse complement strand
CCAATAGGGGTAGCGGTCAGGCGTCTGATAACGGGCGCCTGACCCTTAGAAAACCCGCAGTAGACCGATTTACATTCTGATAACTAATTGCGTGGACTGCTAGTAGCTCTCATGCCGTAACCTGAAATAGCGGCCATACTACTCTTCTAACACTTCCTTGATATCCGCTTCGATTTCGGAAACCACGCGCGACGCTTCCTGAATTTCAGACGCGGCGAGATCGATCTGGGTCGAGGCCGTAGTTTCCTTCGAGCCGTCGCTAAATAGCTGCGGGGTTGTATCTTGTGAGATATCGAATGCGCCACGCAAGAACCAGCAGTGCGAGCTGCCTTTCTCCTTTAATTCAGCAACTTGCATTCCGAGCTTTTCCATCGCGGCTTTGGTCGGATATAGTTCGGCGCGGTGGACGATATCCGGCTCTTTTCCGGTCTCTTCCATTGCCTTTAGCCAGATTAATGCGGTCTTGTATTTAATGGCGTCCTGAGTTTGGTTGACCAGTTGGTCGGAATTTGATGAAAGCCCTACGGAAAATGCGGTGGCGGTTGCAACGCCAAGTCCGAGCGCCTGAAGCATTACGGAAGCAATTTGTACGCTCGTACAACCCCAGCGGTTCGCCTCATACTCGGCATCGAGATTTAGTTTACACTTCTTCAAATGGCGAATGTAGTCAACAAAGCCGCGCCGATCATAGAAAAGAAACGGTGCGAGACCAAGAAACGGCATAGATCCGGAGACGATCCCCACCATGGGGGAAATTCCTGGTATCGCATAACCGATGTATGCGCCGATGTCTGCACTCTCTTGAAAGCGATTAGTTATCATGGCGAATTGCGCAGGGTCGCAAAGCTTGCGGGCTCGCTTAAAGAGATAAGAAATTCCGACGATTACGGCCAATTCGCCGGGCGTATATAGATCTACGAGCTGGCGTTCGCCGAGGTATTTGGCTCCCTCGATCCGCTCAGGCTGAAAAGTTAGCGCGCCGAAGTAGAGGGATGCCTTTAATGAGCGTGATTTAACTAACCGCTCGATCATAAAGCGCGTACTCGGGGAGAGTGACTTATTATTTCGTCCGTGATCGATTAAGAGAGAGCGAATTACGCTCGAAAATGAGCTGGGCACGACGCCGAGCAGCCCGCTGTAATTCAGTGCGACATCCCAGCTCTCAGGGGCAAAACCGGAGTGCGCATCGGCTGCGGCACCATTTGTATCTTCAACTTTCACGGGGCGCTAATTACCAAAATAACTCGATAGTTGAGCGGACCTCAGTACAGAAGATCGACTCCTCGATTTCGCTACAACATCCTGTTCGTTGTAGATCGGCCACCCTCCTAACAAACTAAAGCGGTCATTTTCCGCCCAGATAAGATACCGTAATTAATGATTTTTCGAATGGAGTCGCCGCAGCGAAAGCACCGGGTATGTTTTTGCCGAATGAGTTGCTGCGTTCGCAGCGCGGCGTGATTTCAAAGTCACGACTCGACGGATCGATCAAAGAAATTGCGCGCTCAACTGTGAAGATCGGCGCGACGATCGACGATGCTAAGCCTCGCGTCGGAAAATTTTCTTGCGCGAAGAAGAAAGTTCGATCCTTTGAGCGAGCTCGATCATCAAATTTACCACTTGCCAACAACAAATGTTGATGGCAATGTATCAAAAGAGAGTTTTAGAATTTAATTTTTGGTTTCGATCAAAAATGCTCTCGGCGTAGTAAAGCCGGTATTCGAAACTCTCGGCGTTAACGAAAAAATTTAGGATTGTTGTTTGTTCTTGAGTTCGTTAACGTGACGGAGGTTCTTGAGTAACTGATTATTCAAGTACTGATGATTTAATATGCAGGAATAATTCCTGTGTTTTCTTTGGAGAAAAGAAAATGGCAACTAAGAAGAAAGCAAAGAAGGCTGCTCCTAAGAAGAAAGCCGCAACCAAGAAGAAAGCTACTAAGAAGAAGAAGTAGTTCTTGGTTTGGTGACTAGACTTAAAGGGGCAACTCTTTAAGTCTAGAATCCGTGCCCTCCGCTGTGTAGAGATACTCAGCGGAGGGCATTCTTTTTTGGGGTTGTTCGCGACCAAACGCGAGGGGGCAGGGCTTCGAAGTGCTCAAATTAAAACTCTATTTGTGAATTATTTTAGTTATCGAAGCCGATGGCCACGCTTGCCTTTTCGGGCCCGAGTACCTCGCTGCGGGTACGAGCGCCAAAAAGTTGTCCACCGGTAATCATGATGCGAGGATCGTAGGCTTTGGTTCCATCGGGCCCGTCACGTAGCGGAAATGCCACATCGAGACGGAGTATTCTTGAGCCCTGCGAACGGGGGAAGGCGAAGCGGAGGCCGAAACCGACGTCCGAATAGAGGGTATTGCCGATTAGCTGATTTAAGCTCTCATTGGTCGAGCCGCCGACGTCTAAAAAGAAGGCGCTCCCGAGGCTGATAATGTCATAAATGTTATCCACCATATGAATGCGGTCTTCGAGGTTGAGGACAAGACGCTTGTCGCCGGTGAAGGCGCGCGCCTCGTAGCCGCGAATCGCGTTATCGCCGCCGCTCAGAAATTCTCGGTCTTTATCGAGATCTACGCCGTAATCAAGCGCAAGGCTGCTCGCAAAGGTGTGCCGACCAAGAAAAAGGCCGCCGGTCTGTAGTATGCCGAGGGCATTGTAGTATTTAAGCTCTCCTCGGAAGAGGCTGTTAGTAAATCCATCCTTGTCGATACGTGACGCAATTCCACCTTCTCCGCGCACGAAACTGTCGGCGCTAAAGCGGTAGCCGCGGCTACGGTTAACGGAGAAGAGGTAGGCATCATAATCCGACCCGAGAGCTGACGGTGCGAAGTGTGAGTTGACCGAGGTCTCGTCACCAAGGTTGTAGTCTTCTACGAAGTCAAAACGATCGATGTAATTCATCGAGATGTAGTCAGGGACAATGTCTCGAAAAGTGAACACAGGACCGGAAAAACGCCGATTCTCTGGAAGCTGATTCGGGTCTTTATCGACGCTGTCGGGGTCGACGTTCACGTCCTTATAGTCCTCGAGCGTCGCGTTTTTGAAACTGCTATCCAGATGGTCATAACCAAATCCAAAGCGATAGCGCTCTGTCGAAGGATCGCCGCGTGAAAAGACAAAACGTAGCGAGGTATTATTCCTGTTTTCGCGAAATACATAGCGCGCGTCGCCGCTGCGATAAAGGCGATTTACTAAGTCGGCAACGTCGGCATCGAGGGTGTATGAGTACTCTTCAACCAAACTGCGGAAGGGGCGTCCAAAAAAGAGCAATTTTCGGTCACCATCTTCTCGATGGAAAAAGCCGGCAATAAGTCGGTTGTAGGTGCCCCAGACGCGGTTATCATCCCAGACGGTCTCGATCGATTTTAGCCGGTCTTTTTCTTGATACAGCATCTCGAGCCGTTTTCCGTAACCGAGGATGTTGCTTTCCGAGAGGCCCGCTTGATAATTCTGGCTGCCGGTGCTGTTTGAGTAACCAACCTGAGGAATGATTGTCCACGTGTCATGCGCCTTGAGTTCGACATCGACGTGATCACCGCGATCGATCGCCTTGAGCGAGACATCGCGTAAAAAACGTAATGAGCGCACATACCGCAAACTTTCTTGGAAGCGGAAGGGGTCGAACGGATCGCCTTCCTTGAACATTAATTCACGCTTAATTACGTACTCTCGCGTGGCGACTTTTAGATTGTTTGCCGTATTGTAAATGAAGCTATCTTCGGGATTACTGAAGATGTTTCCGACGGTAATCGTGATCGTGCCGATTGGCTTTCCGCGCAGAGGTTCATACTGACGCATGATGCCCTGCAAGCGATCGTAGCCTTCGATGTTTGCGTCATCCTGAGCTAGTAACGCACGTGGTTCGGCGATGGTAGCTAAAACCGCAACGATTAAAATTAGGTAAAAACGCACAATTGCCCTGTTTGCACGGTGAAGAATCGAGTGACACTTCTACGCTCTAATGGTTGTAACGGGATACGTGCTTACCGGTAAACCTTTTTACGTAATATATTTGATGCTCATATGACGGAAAACAGTCGGGGTATTGTTTATAGAAACGACGTTATTTCTATTATCTTGGAAGGGGTACGCGAGCGTCGTTTGGGACTTGATTGCGGGAAGGGGCTGGGATGCCAGGTGGCCGGCTGCCATAGGGTGCCGGTAATGAGTGAGTACCTCCAGGATGATATGGGCGGGTCGGGAAGAGACAGTGTGTCGGAGTTGGTGTCCAACCGCCTTGAAAGATCACGACATTGTTATTTTGCTCCTGCTGCTGTGCACGGTGCTCGGCTTCTTGGCGTTGTAAAGAAAGCTTCTGTTCTTCGATCACCCGCGATTCGAGGCGCCCGAGAAATGCGTCGACCCGTTCTTGACACTCCCTAACGGGTGTAGATTCAAGTTGACAAAATTTCTCGAGATCAGCCGATTCCGAC
>CAYTAW010000308.1:0-4455 GCA_964435675.1 uncultured Bdellovibrionales bacterium | reverse complement strand
GGGGAAGGTTGCTTAGCGGGGTCACGCTATAAAGTGACGACGAGTTAACTTCTCTAATTTACAGGGAAGAAAAGCGCTTAACCCCTGTTCTATAAAAGCCGATAAGAATATTACCTATTCGCCTGAGCCAAAAGCTATGGCGAGGATACTGCTGTGTCTTCTATGAGAGGCCTAGAAGATTGCAGAGTTGGATCTCTTTATCTTATCGGACCGCCCCGCATGCCGAGCACAATTTCAACCCATAGCGACGCTGCTTTGCGCGAACTTGCGCGGCAAGCGGCCGGGGCGTCAGTTCAGCCTGCGGCTGGAGCGGAGATAGGTGGGCTACGCGTGATTGAGCGTCAAAGCGATCAAACGCCCCCGGTGCCTGAGCGCGGCGTAATGGTTAATGGAAAATTTTACACGGTCCAATTTCCAAATGATGTGCAGCCGGGAGAGTTGGTCGATGTCAAAGCATCCGAAAAAAATGGCTCGATCGAGCTCTTATATGTGCGCCGTACTGAGGCGCCACTCTCTCCTAAATCTTCCCCTGAATCTGAGATCCTATCGGCATTGCTAAAGACATTGAAGGTCAACCGCGAAAGCGCAGAAGTCCTCCGCACGCTCTTGAGCTCATTTGCGACCGGCGCCGAAAATTCCCAGCGCCGCGCAGCACTTCCTGAACAGGCGGCAAATTTTCTGCGCAGCATCGGAATAACCGATGCGGGTGATTTCTCGGAATCGGAAGAGGTGCGGAAGTTCTTTGCGCGCGGATCTTCAGCCGATGCGAAAAAAGTCATCGATACGGTATTGTCGCGGCGGCGCAGCGAGCTGCCGGGAGAGCGCGCGCTCGAATCAGCGCGCCTCTTTTTGCGCGAGCTCCGCGCGTTAAAAATTACGCCAGCCCCCTTGGAAAATCATCGAGCCGCTCCTGAGCCACCAGTGCCGCAGCGCGAACTTTTGCGTGAACTGGCGCCTGCATTTGACCGCATGATTGCTCGAGCGAAAGAGGGGGGTGTTTCGGCCCAGGGCGTTGAAGCCGAATATCGTCGTTTTAAAGATCTTATTTCATTACAGGGAGACGCGGTAAAATCAGTAGAGCAGGAGATAAAAATCCTTCTCGGTGAAGGGCGCGCAGGATCGCCGATTACGGCGCTTCTCGCGATGCTTGAGAGGCTCGAGCAACAGACGAACGGTGATAGTTCTGAAATCGGCAAGCTGCTGTACGGTTTTGCGCGCGAACTGCGCAAAGGAATTGAAGAAGCGCTCAAGACGTCGATGGAAGGCAGTGCGCTGCGCAAGATATTAGAGGAGGGATTGCGCCGGCTCTACGAAACAACTGGCTTAAAGCCGCTTTTCGAGCGCATCCTATCACCGGAAGAACCATTCATCGATGTCAAAATCCCGGATGCGCTGCGCGGATCGCTTAGATTAATTGAAGCGCAAATGATTTCAGTGCTCAACGATCCGGAGTTTGGATCGGGGACGATTAATGCGGCCTCCGAGAAAGGAAAAGCGCTGCTGGTGGTGCTTGAGCGGATTTATAAGGCGGCGGGTGAAATTATCGATCACGTTGAACAGCACCCGAGTCGCGAAGGGGAGGTTCTCGCCTCAAACGCTCGCGAGGTGCGCGAGTCGCTGCGAGCGGTCCTGACTGGAGCGCCCACTCACGAGGAGGCACCAAAAGCCCTTCGGCAAACATTTGAAACCTTTTTGCGAGCAGTCTCGTCTCAAACGGATAGCGGAAAGATAAACACGCTGATTGGTCAGCAGCTCCATGCACATAACGGTCTCTCCATCGAGTCGATCGAAAAACTCGTTCATGAGATTAGACGCATTTTGAGCGAGCTGTCCACTCAAACCGGCGATGAATCGCTCAGATGGCTACGCGAAAGTGCGGGAAATCTCGGTGTGGAATTTCGCGAGGAGTTGCGCCGAGGTGGGTTGCCGAGTGACTTTAAGGTATTGCGCCAGCTACTCAAGCAGCTCGCAATAGAGTTGCCGGCCACTGGCACGGCGTCGGAGAATGACCTGCTCGAAGCGGTATATCGCCTCGCAGAAAATCTCGACCAAGCTGATGCCGCAAATCCTGAAAAATCAACCGTGATTAAGGAGAGCGCCCGCCCTCTAATGGCGCGGCTACACCGCTATTTAGAAACCCATCATCCGCACAGTCCAGAGGAGCGCGCACTACATACGGTTGACGGCGAGGTGCTGCAGCGGGTCAGCTCGGCCTTTGCCGCGCAGGAAGCGCTGCAGCGCGTACTGCCGATGATGAAGGCGTCGAGCGAGCCGGTATTCATGCTTTTTCCGTTTATTATCGGAAATCTCGTGCACAACGCTCAGATCCGGTATCAGGGGGCTGATGGCCGGGATCGGAACGGGGCATCCCACGGTCGCGATGGCAGCGGGGAGAATTACGCGCGCGTGCACGTGCTGTTCACATTTTCACGGTTGGGCGAAGTGCTAATTGATGCGGCCTTCCGCAGCGGTGAAATATTGCTCAATCTGGGATTTGAGAATCAAGCCGCCGCGAGTTTCGTGGAAGCGCGGCTCGCTCCATTGCGGAAACAATTTACGGCGTTCGGTTTCCACCATTCCGAGATCACTGTCGCGCCGCTCGATCGAGCCCGGGCGCATTCCCTTGTGAATGGCACTTCTATCGAGCGCATGCTCAGCGCATCAAATGCTATTGCGGGTTAATCCGCTAAACGGCGATGCACTCAATCGCCTGGCTAAGGGCAGAAAAGAAGGCATCGCGTTCATCAGCATCGGCTGGCGCATGCGCCGCGATCGCTTTGAATGCCGGTGCAATTGAGAGCGGTAATCGCGGTGTGTAGTTTGGAAAGTCGCCGCTTCCGTATACCCCGGAAAAAACGCGCGGCCAATCAAAATATATTCCCGGGTCCGACTTGCCTCGATATCCGGCAATCTGTTCGTGGCCAATAAGACGTTCTGGAGACGCAAGACTCGGATATTTGTTTTTGAGCGCGCGCAGCAGCGCGATTAGGCTCGCATACTGCTCTTCTCGGTAACGAATCAGATTCCCGTTATGATTGACGATTTCAATTCCGACAGAGAAATTGTTAAATTCTTCCCAGCCGCGCCGCTGAGAGTCGACCCAGCGGCTTCGTCCTGCATGCCATGCTTTGAGCGCCCCGCCTTCTAGGCACTGCACCGTTTCGTACACAGTACCGTCTTCGTCGATCACCAAGTGCGCTGAAACTTGGCGCTTGGTGTCGCCAAAGAGATCGATTGTTCGCCGCAATGAACCGGCCGTGTAATGAATTACCGCGAATTCCACGACGATTAGCTGAGCGTCGAAATTCGGAGAGCGGAAATCGCGGTTGATCTCTAGCATGCCCATCGGAGCTAATCTTCTCCCCTGACGCGGCGCCGGCCGCTCTTAATTTTTGCGCGCGCGAATTTATCTTGAACCATTTTTTGCCGCTGCTTACGCGATTTACGTCTTTTCTGCCTGCGGATCTTTTCGCGCCGCTGCTGTTCCTCCGATTGTCTGCCAAGCAGCTCTTCTTCGATGCGATCACAGAGTTCTCGGCGAGCCAAAAACCGATTCAGCGCCTGCGAACGACCAGCCTGACATTTGATTTCTTTGCCGCTCGGGTGGTGAAAAAGATAAACCGCAATTGAGGTTTTGTTAATTTTTTGTCCGCCGGGCCCCGATCCCCTTATGAAGCGCTCTGTTAAATCTTTTTCGTATATGCCGAGCTTTCGCATGCGCAGATCGAGCTGTGCTTCTTTCTCCGAATTTACTTTAAATTTGCCCATGATTAAGAACAGGAAGCGTGCGTAAGGTATCGAACGTAAGATAGAATTAGTCGTGCCTGGCTATCCTTAGCGCACGCTTCTAAACCTTCGTCCCATATCTCCCAATATAACGTATACGTCAAGTGGTGTGATATGGCGGTTACCGTTCTAGATCCGAGGGCTGTTGTGCCTGAGACGGAGATCTCAGGAGCTGGAAGTTTTGGTACCCTTGACACGCTGTCTATAACGGCTCCTCAGCGCGATTAGTCAACGCTCGATATTCCTCGCGATTCTGAGATGGGGAAAAGATTAAATGCGACTTTGGATCTCTCGCATAATCGCAGTGGGAACATCGTGCTCAGTTACGAAGAGGGTGGGAGAAAACACACATTTACCGCTGAGTGGGGTGATGGCCGAAATTCGGAGATCATTAACTTGTATTCCTCTGAAGGTAGTCCCCTAGAGCTTGATAAATTATCGAGCAAGATGCTTTTCACGCCACTTGGAACTTTTGCCGATCCGAGTGGTCTTCCATTTCGTGGTGCGCGGTATCTGGTGGATCTGCCAGTCGATATCGGTTTCCGAAGCGAGGATTTGAACTGCGCATTGACCGCTGAATCGGCGTTCGGTTCACCACGTTTTATTTTCTCGATACGCGGCGTGAACCGTGAGGATGTGTTCGACTACCTCCCAAGCGCTATCGTAATC
>CAYTAW010000307.1:3333-4465 GCA_964435675.1 uncultured Bdellovibrionales bacterium | reverse complement strand
GTACTCCCTCAATTATTTCTAAGTCGCTGCTGAAAATAAAGCGTTGACCGTTTGGTGCTCTAAGCTGGGCAAGATCGCCGTATTGTTCGTGTATCCAATGGAAAACGGCGTGCGGGTCGGACGCAAAGGAGATCACCTTGATAAGTGCGGCCGGGGAGTACCAGATCGAGCGGATCGGTCGCAGACCCTGCGGTGGGTCCTGCAGTCCCAGATTCTGCGCGCCCTCGCGCAGCGATTCAATAATAAATCGAGCGACCGCGGCGGCGGAATCTATACGGACAGACATCGGATGCGCGCTCCGCGCCTCAGCAGGAAGCTGATCGACTATTATGTCACTCGATCGGGGTGAGCTGTCGAGGGGAACGCTCGGCGTCTCTCCTGTTTGTCTGAAGCGTGCGGCAATTGATTGGCTGGTCGCGGAACATATACCCTCGCCACGCTCGATTCCGGTGCCATTGAGTGCCGTTAAGTTTTCTCGCTCCAATTGTGTTGTCGGGGTCGCGGCGGTGGCGGGAAGCGCTTGCGCAACGGAGGGAAGCATGGCGGGGCTGAGGTCCGTCGCAGAATTTCTGTTATTGCTCGAAGATGGTGCACCGATAGTGCCTACACCATCGGTTTTTTTATGAGCATTTTCGATTATTGCTGACATAAAGACTCCTCCGAATTCAAAAATTCAGATATTCAAAGGACAAGAAGGGGAACAACCGGAAATGAGGCGGGAATACTGCAGCGGTCGCTGAAACATCCAGCAAAAGAACCTTACTTCAGTATACGCTTGCCGAGGTGTAAAGTAATTGAAGTTGAACACTCGTTCTTTTTTTACAATAAGCTGGAATTACTTTATTTTTGTTGAAACCTCAATTGTTTCATAATTGCTGGGTTGCTATTTGAACAATCGAGAGCGTGCGTGTCCGACACCATATGATTTGACGTGTTTGCTGAGATAATTCAATTCCTGTCACCGATGCAATTCATCAGTGCCTATTCATAGAGTCAAATGACTCTCGTATGAAGAATAGTACGACAATTTTCTTCAAATCTCGAGTTATTTCGACACTAATATTATTGAATTTCAGGTGGTTAGGCGAAAATTTACTAGTGGCGTGAACTCTTATATTCTTGAACCTTACAA
>CAYTAW010000307.1:0-3323 GCA_964435675.1 uncultured Bdellovibrionales bacterium | reverse complement strand
AAAGGCTCTGTTCACATTTTTTTTCCAAGGCTGGCGGTGAGTTTTCGAAAAGCGATTTTCATACTTCTATTGGTTTCGTGCCTACAAGTGATTTCCCGTGCGTCGGCCGCCGATCTGAGCCCCCGCAAAATTACCGTGCGCTCACTTACAAAGACCCTTTCGCTGAAAGAGAGTATTTCGGTTCGCGGGAATTCCTGCGCGCTCAAGTTCAAAAGGAAAGCAACGGAACGTACCGCAATCATCACGTGTGCGAAAGCCGGTGTGCGTGCCGCGGGCTCGGTGTCTCTTAAGACCGTCAAGGGGAAGAAAGTCATTAAGTTAGGCAATAAAACCACTGCGACCATCGCGAGCAATCGCTGTGATTTGCTCATTACGCAATCGAGCGTGGCGCAGATAGACCTGCTCTGCCAGGCATCCGAGAGTGGAACTCCGACTCCAGGCTCTAAGGAGACGAGTGTCGCTGGGAAAACGGCGACGCCGACAAAAACCGTAACGCCGACGAAAACCCCGACAGATACTCCGACGCCCACACCCACGCCTACGGAAACTCCCGTGGTGCCGACCCCCACGCCGACATCTACTCCGAATGCGCAGATACTTGCCGCGGGTAACGTACTCTTCAGTATCAATACCACGACTCTTGATTATTCAGTCGCTCCGGCCCCTACCGATAATGGGTTGGCTGCGGATGAAAAACTCGTCGCTATTACACAACGCCCTCGCAATAATATGCTCTATGGGCTTGGCTATCACGCCGTAAACGGAAGCGTGCAACTCTATATCGTCTCCCCCCGGACCGGCAAATTTCAATCGGTCAGCGGTTCCGCGAAAAAATTTGACGGCGTTCGCATAGGAGTCGATGCGAGTACCTCTTTCTCGATGGACGTAAATCCGAACAGTGACCGAATTCGTGTTGTTTCCAGTAACGGCGACAATTTTCGCATTAATCCAAGTACCGGTTCGTTGATTGACGGTGACAACGGGGGTGCGGTCGACTCAGTTACGGGATTAAACAAAGACGGGGCGATAAATGGATTGACGTCGAGCGTGCAGGCGATTGCGCATACCAATACCCAGCCAGTCACCTCTAATTCGACGCTTTATACGATAGATGCCGTAAACGATAAGCTGTACATACAGAATCCCCAGAATGAGGGAACGCAAGTCGCTCAAGTTCCAATTGCTCCCGATGAATTAATTGATTCGATATTCGGGTTTGATATTGGCAACGGTGTGAACGCTCCGGCTTCAAATACGCCGGTTCCTTCGGGTAAAGGTTTCGTCGGCGTTACGGTTGCTGGGAAGCACGAGCTTGGAACCATAAATCTGGTATCCGCTGCGCTGGTCACCAAGCCGTTGCCGAGCGAGATTGTTGCGCCAGTATCTCTCGCGGTCAACGCAAATAAAACGGGCGCATATCCCATCATTCTTTTAACAAAGTCGGGAGTCACAACCTCAATCGCCCGCCTTAGTTCGGGAACGTTAAGCACCGTGTCCGTTTCGAATGTTAGCGGAATACAGAGCAGTGAAGAGTTGATCGGAATAGACTTCCGGCCGGCGAATGGGAAGCTCATCGGATTCGCAGTGAATGAAACCGCAGATACGGCAACCCTTTATAATATCGATCCGCAATCCGGCGCGGCGACGCCGATTGGTGGCGTTGGTCAGATATCATTTGTGGATGCTACGGGTGCGGCAGTCGATTTTACGCTCGCAGCGGATTGGGGCGTAGACATCAATCCGAAGACCGATCGAGTACGTGTGGTAAACTCTAAAGGCCTTAATTTCCGTATTGTTCCATCAACGGGCGCGCCATTCGATGGAGATTCTGATTCTCCAGGCACAAACCCTGACAACAATTTAAACGGCGACAGCAGCTCGGCTTGTAAGGCGGCATATACTAATAATGTTCTCGGGACGACAGTCACCACGCAGTATAACGTGGATGAAACAACGGCAAGCTTGTTTATCCAAAGTCAATCGCCGCCCGAAAGTGGCGGCCAGACTTTTATAAAGGCGATTACCGACGTGAATGGTGCGCCGCTCGTCTTCAGCGCAATTGCGGGTTTCGACATCTCCAATGATGTCTTTGTCGATTCGAGCAACCAAGCTGCCACCTCGGGCAAGGCTGCTCTGCTGCTCACGGTCGGCGCAGTACAGGAATTATATGAACTTGATTTAGTCACCGGCACGGCGGCTCTCCTCGGTGCTCCGAGCGCGACAGGAATCATTGATATTGCGCTCGGATACCGCGAAGTTTACTGATTTCGAGCGCCGCGATGCCCTGGCACGGTTCTCGGGCTCATTCCGTGCAAAACTTCTATTCGAATTCCATGCTTGCTCACGCAATAATTTTCGTACAGTGCCGACAACTCCGGATCTTTAGCTAAAACTATTACGTGGGAGGGGGGCGCTAGACAGAGACCGGACGGCGAGGAAATCACTTTTAGCGCCGCGGGTGTCAATCCGTGCGCAATTAGAAACACACGGATCATTTCTACGTTCAATAGCGGGGCGCTCGTCGGGGAGAGGAACAGATATACGGGAGACTCAAAACGGGATGCAGCTTCGCGCACTTTGCGCAGCACCAGCGTGGAATCCGTGTGGCCTACTTGCTCGAACACAAGATGGTGTGCCCGGTGCATATTCACACAGGCCATAACGATGAGCAGTACTGCGATAGCCGCGTTGCGCCACCTTAGCTGCGGAATAATGCGGGCGCAGACACCCTCGATTCCGATCGCTGCGAACGCCGCCCCAAAGGGTATGAAGAGTATGCCTCGGGTGGCGGGAACGTAGGGGTAGGGATTGATAATTCCGAGCACCACGGCGGTAAGCGACCAACAGGCGAGAAGAAGAGCAAATCCGGGAATCCTACACCGATAAAGGGCGGAGACTATGCCTGCCACCGCGAAAAATTGTGAGATGAAATCTAAATAACCGCCGTAGACAAAATGATTGTAAAAATAATCGAAGTCCTTGAAAAAGAGCGCAAAGTTTGCTGCGATATTGCGCAACACCTGCGACCAGCCATCGAATTCCGCATTGAAGACTGTTTTACGGGACGCATCGCTCCATGAATAGTGCGCGCTCGTGGCATATCCGATTGCCACGAGAAGCCCATAGCTCATAAAAAGGAGGCTGTATTTAAGGAAGTCTTTTTTATATGTTTGCCGCCGCATGAGTAACAACGGGGGAAGAAATATCAGCGGAAAAATAGGTCCGACATAGGCGTAAAAAGAGAGACCAAGTGCCAATCCCAAGACGGAGAAATCTTTAGCTTCACCGTGCTCTATCGCGATTACGGTCGAACGAAATACGAG